>JAJYRV010000204.1 GCA_021793935.1 Actinomycetes bacterium
AGTCCCTCAAGCGCGTTTCCGGGTTGCCCGAGGTGATGTACCGCAAGGTGCTCACCGTGGTGCGCCGCGGCACCGACCGCTCCCCCGCCATCGAAGCCTGC
Organism: Actinomycetes bacterium; assembly: GCA_021793935.1. The sequence goes on from JAJYRV010000204.1 coordinate 102, forward strand.
CGGCAGGCGATCGCCTTCAGCTTCGCGGCGTTGCAGGACCGCGCGGGCTGGATCTAGGTGCCCTAGCTCGCGGTGTAGCCGCCGTCCACGGGGAGGATCACCCCGGTGATGTACCTCGATTCCGGGCTGGCGAGGAACACCGCTGCCCCGGCGATATCCGCCGGCGTGGCTAGCGCGCCGAGTGGGATCCTCGCGGACACCTCCGCCTCCGCCGCCTGCGCGTCAGGTTGTTCCTCGAGCCAGTCCTCGATGAGCGGCGTCTTCGTCATGCCCGGCGCGATCGCGTTGACGCGGATGCGCTGCGGGGCGAGTTCGACGGCGGCAGCGATAGTGAATCCGTTGATGGCGGCTTTGGAGGCCGCGTATCCGCTCACCCCAGCCATGCCCACTCTAGCGAGCCGAGAGCTCACATTGACGATCGCGCCGCCGTCGGCACCGAACGCGGGCAGGAGGCCCTGGGTGAGCATGATCGCCGAGATCGCGTTGAGTTCGAAGGTTTCGCGCAGCGACTCCCACTCGAGTTCCCCGAGGTGCGCGCCGTGGCGCCGCCCAACGTTGTTGACGAGGGCAGCGAGCGGGCCGCGGTGCCGGAGGTGTTCGCGCACGCGCGCAACCGCGCCCGGATCGGCGTGGTCAACGGCGAGGTGTTCCACCGCTCCGGCAGGTTCCCCTTCCCCGTCCGCGGGCGGGGTCCGGCCCGTGACGATGACCTCGTATCCACGCTTCGCGAGCCCGCGTGCGATCGCCAGACCGATGCCCGAGGTACCGCCGGTCACGAGCGCCATGCCCATTTCGCTACTCATCTGCCTACTGTGCCCTCCCATAGCCGCGACTCGTCAAACACCACTTCTCCACCCACGAGCGTGGAGAGTACTCTCCGCTGGTTCGGATCGCCATCAAGGGGGCTCGCGTCGAGCACCGCGAAATCGGCAAGGTATCCCGGTGCGATGACGCCCTTCTGCCCCGCCCACCCGGTCACGTGCGCTGAACCGGCGGTGTACGCCCGCAGCGCCTCCGTGGGCGTGAGCCGTTCCTCGGGGCCGTACACCCAGCCCGAATTCGTTTGCCGGTGGATCGCCGAAGTCATCACCTCGAGCGGAGCGCCCGGGGCGACCGGACGATCGGAGCTTCCCGCGAGAGCCATCCCTGCCCGCAGTTGACTGGCGCTGCGGAACGACCAATGCGTGCGTTCATCGCCGATGTACCCTCGAAAGCCGTCCCCGTAGGCCCGCATGAAATGGGGTTGGCTGACGATCGTTGCCCCGAGGGCGGCGAGGGTCTCGAGTTGCTCGGGGGTGACCACCCCGCCGTGTTCGATCCGGTGCGGCAGCGGCGGTGCGATGCCTCGCACCTCGGTCAGGATCGCGATCGCGAGGTCTATCGCCTCGTCCCCCACGGCGTGCATCGCGAGCGCCCACCCGCTCTTTGCCGCGCGCACGGCGCGGGTGCGCATGAGTTCGGGGTCTGCCTGGAAGTAACCGTGATTGGTCGGGCAGTTGGCGTACCCGGCGGACATTCGGGCCGTGTTGCCCAGGATTGACCCGTCGAGAAAAATCTTCACCGGGCCCAGGCTCAGCCGATCGTCACCGAAGCCGGAACGCATCCCGGTGGGCAGGCCGTGGAAGGTTTCCTCGCCGGCGGCGATGTCGGTGAGAACATCGCTCGCGATCATCACTTGGGTCCGCGCTGCGAGCGCCCCCTCCTGCCGGGCGGCTTGGTAGGCGCCGAGTTCTGCGGGACTGTGCCCGATCCAGCCACCTGCGATCCCCGCGTCCGTCACCGAGGTGAGGCCCTCGGCCGCGTACACGCGGTGTGCGGCGGCGAGCGCCTCGACGATATCGCGGTCGCTGAGAGGGAGCATGTAGTCGTGGACGAGCGCCATCGCCGTCTCTTCCAGGACGCCGGTGGGCGTGCCCTGCTCGTCGACGACAACCCTGCCCCCCTCGAACCGCTCACTGCCGGTGATGGCCAGCGCGCGCATCGCCGCAGCGCTCACGATGCAGGCGTGGCCAGAGGTGTGCTTGATCCACACCGGCCGCCCGCCGCTGGCCCGGTCGAGCTCGTTGGGGTCGGGGACCTCGCCGCCGGTATCCATCTGATTGAATCCGGAAGCCACGACCCACTCCCCCGGTGCCTTCCCGCGGGCGTGGTCGGCGACCTGCTCGTAGAGGCCGGGCAGGCTCTGACACGTGGAGAGGTCCGCCTCCAACAGGCTCGTACCGAACCAGACCGAATGCGCGTGGGCGTCGTTGAACCCGGGCACGATCACCGCACCGTCGGCCCGGACGGTGCGCCGGGGGCGCAACCCTTGGCAATCCGCGTCGAGCGCGATGATCCGATCGCCCAGAACGGCCGCGGTGTGGGCGACGGGGCGAGCCGGGTCTTGGGTGAGGAACTCGGCGTCGGTGATCAACAGGTCAACCTTCACCGCCCGCCCCCAAACAGCGTTCCCAGGTCAGCGTTTCGTATGCGGCGGCCCGCGAGCTCCAACCCCTTCCAGACCGTGACCTGATTAGCAGTGAGCACCGGCTTTGCCAGGGCGCGTTCGAGCTCGACGATGAGCCGGGCCGTGTGCATCGCGGTGTCCGGTAGGAGCACGACCTCCGCCTGCGGCGCGTCGTTACTCTTCGCCAGTTCGAGCACACCCTCCTCGCTGAGCTCGCCCGCGAGCGCCGCCGTGGCGATGTCATGGCTCACCAGTGAGCACACCTGGATGCCGGCGTCCTCCAGAAAGTGCTGGAAGTGTGCGGATACCTCCTGCGGGTAAGTCGCCGCGATCGCGACCCTGGACAGCCCGAGGTGATCGAGGGCGTCGACGAACGCGATCGACGTCGAGGATGCAGGCACGCCGAGTGCGGTTGCAATCTCCTGCGCCTGGGTTCTCGCGCCGCGGGGGCCGAACACGAAGCTCCCAGAGGTACATGCCCACATCGCCGCGTCGATGTCTGCCTCGCGCAGTTCCTCGGCGCCGGTGAGGAGGCGTTCACTCGCCCCCAGATCCAGGAGCGCCTCCACTTCGTGCGCGTCCACGCCCACGGAGGTGTGGACGACCGTGAGTTCGATATCCTCGGGAAGAAGACCTTGCATAAACGGGTAATCATCCTCGGCGGCGTAGCCGGGATAGAGAAAGCCGATCGTCGTCACGTGGGGTCCTTTCGCGTTCGTGCTCGAGAGCAGATGGAGGAGAAATGAGTCGATACATCACTATTACGCTGGAGAAGCGGGGGGTTTCCTGCCGGGCGCGGCTTCTTGATGAGGAGGCGCCGCGGACCGCTGCCGCAGTCTGGGACGCGTTGCCGCAGGTGAGCCAGGTGTATCACGGCAAATATGCGCGGAATGAGATCTATAACCTCGTCCCCGCTTTCGCCGGCGATCCCGGACCGGAAAACACCACTGTCACTCCGATCCCAGGTGACGTCTGCTATTTCCGGTTCTCCGCCACCGAACTCGGCAATCCCGGTTACGGGTATCGGGAGGGCGAAGGGGGCGACACAGGCACGGACATCGTTGATCTCGCGGTGTTCTACGGGCGCAACAATCTGCTCATCAATGGGGACGTCGGTTGGGTTCCGGGGAACGTCTTCGCCGCTATTGACCAGGGATTGCCTGAGTTCGCTGCGGCCTGCCAGGACGTGTGGATGAACGGTGCCGCCGGGGAGACGTTGCGGTTCGAACGAGGGTGAGGCGTTAGGCAATCGTCTCGGCCTCGCCGATGATCACGTCGTGAGCGGAAGGCACGATAGGGATGGCGCTGGGTTGATGAAGGAGTCGCTGCTCGGGCCCGACCGCGTTGCGCCCCAAGCGTCGAAGGGCCGCCCAGATCGTCGCCTGGTTCGCCGTAATGACGGGCTTACCGAGCTCGTGTTCCAGCGGCGCGATGACGTCGTACGTCGCAAGATTCGTACAACTGACGAGGATCGCTTGCGCCTGGGGATGATCAACGTCGCGGACGAGGTCCGCCGTCACGAGCTGGCTCACCGCCCAGATCTCGTGGTCGAAACCGAGGGCGCCGTGGTTGACGACCCCGATCTCGTACTCACTGAGGAAGCGGTCGAGATAATGCGAGAGTTCGGTAACGTACGGGGTCGCCACCGCGACCCGATTGACGCCAAGATGCGCGAGAGCCTCAACGAACGCGCCGGAGGTCGTGAGGGCGTGTTCCGCTCCCGCCGCGACCATGGCGTCGCGGATCGCGCGTTCTCCCCCGGCGCCTCCAATGAAGCTACCCGAAGCGCACGCGTAGGCGACGGTGCGGGCGCGCCCGGCGGTCAAGCTGCGGGAGGCGAGGGCGAGCGGGTCGCTCTGGGAGATTTCGCGGATGAAATCGACGTCGACAGCGGCGTCAACGTAAGGCGTGCGGGTGATGAGCAGGTCGACGTCGGCGGGAACCCATCGCCACAGTTCTGAGTCCAGTTCCATATCGAACGGGACGACTACTCCGAAGGCTTCACGCTCCTTGGGCACAAAGAAGACATTCATCATCACACTTCTTTCGAACTCGAGGCCGATTTAGCTTGTATGGTAGGGGCCCCCACCATACCTGTAAACCCGCATTATTCTGCGGGAATCCAAAGGTTGTGCTCACGCGGGGTCGGTCTGTTGCGACGCTTGGTCCCGGGCAGCGGGAGCCGCGGGCACAAGCACTTCTATCCGTTC
>JAJYRV010000205.1 GCA_021793935.1 Actinomycetes bacterium
ATATCCTTGATGAGGGCGTACTCGATGCTCACCCGCCGGCCGGTGACCTCGAAGTACTCGCGCGCGGCGTCGAGCAGTTCGGTGACCTTCCACCGGGAGTTGATGGGGATGAGCTCGTCGCGCAGCTCGTCATCGGGGGCGTGCAGCGACACCGCGAGCGTGACGGGGATGCCCTCCCCGGAGAGTTTGCGGATCGCGGGCACGAGCCCGACGGTGGAGACGGTGATGTTCCGGGCGGACATCCCGAAGCCTTCCGGGGCGGGGGCGACTATCTGGCGCACCGCGCCGATGATGGACTTGTAGTTCGCCATCGGCTCGCCCATCCCCATGAAGACGATGTTGGTGAGCCGGCTGGGCCCGCGGGTGAGTTCGCCGTCGCGGCACATCCGGGCGGCTTGGCGCACCTGCTCGATGATCTCCGCCGTGGAGAGGTTGCGGGTGAGGCCCATCTGCCCCGTCGCGCAGAACGGGCACGCCATCCCGCACCCGGCCTGGGAGGAGACGCACAGGGTCGCCCGGTCCGTGTACCCCATGAGCACCGATTCGACCTTGACGTTGTCGAACAGGTTCCACAGCGTCTTGATCGTCGCCCCGCCGTCGGCCTCCATCCGGCGCACCTCGGTGAGCAGGTTCGGCAGGAGTTCCTCGATCGCATCCTCGCGCATGGCGGCGGGAAGGTCGGTCATGTCCTGGGCCTCGCGGGTGAGGTGGGTGAAGTAGTGCGCGGAGATCTGCTTGGCGCGGTAGCCGGGGAAGCCGAGGTCGCCGAGCGCTTCGATGCGTTCGGGCAGCGAGAGGTCGGCGAGGTGGCGGGGCGGTTTGCCCCGGCGCGGCACGGAGAAGCTCAGTTTAGGGCGGGGAGCCGCGGATTTTTCGTGCGCGGGCATCACTTGCGGTTGGGGTTTCATCGCCGACATTCTCCCAGATTTTGAATAAATTTGTTGGGATCGGTGGTTCAGTGGAACGCCGTGAGCCACATTGCGGTGAAGATCACCGGCGCGGCGACGAGGATGGAATCGACCCGGTCGAGGATCCCCCCGTGGCCGGGCAGGAGGGAGCTCATGTCCTTCACCCCGAGGTCGCGTTTGAGTAACGATTCCATGAGGTCCCCCGCGGTCGCGGCGAAGGTTGCCAGGAGGGCGAGGAGCGCGCCCATGAGCAGGGTGCCCTCGAGCAGGTAATAGGTCGCCGGCAGGGCGACGGTGAGCGTGAGCAGGACCGATCCGGCGAATCCTTCCCACGATTTCTTCGGGCTCACCGTGGGCGCCATCGGGTGTTTACCGAAGAGCACACCCGCGATGTATCCCCCCGTGTCGTTCGCGACGGCGAGGGCGAGGAAGACCGCGACGCGCCACGGGCCGTTGTCGAGGGCGAGCATGAGGGCAACGAAACCCGCGAGGAACGGGATGTATACCGCGGCGAGGATGGACACCGAGGCATCGCGTAACGCCTGCGGCCCCCCGCCGTCCAACAACCGCCAGATGAAGGCGGCCCCCGCGGTGAGCACGAACGCGACGAAGAACGCCTCCACCCCCGCGGTGTATGCGGAGATGACGATGCCCACTCCCCCGACGAGTAATGGGGCGAGGGCGATCTGGATCTGCCGGGATTTCACCGCCGTGGCGAACTCCCACAGCGCGAGGGTGCAGGCGAGGGCGATGAACCCGACGAATCCCCACGGCTCGCCGTTCCTTCCCAGCGGCACGAACAGCCCCGCCCCGACGAGGGAGATGAGCACCGCCGCGACCCCGATCGCCGCGGGCAGGTTCCGCCCGCTGCGCGATTTCCGCTCCGGCTCGTCCCCGGCGCCGTCCTCCTCCCGCGCCGCTTCCGCGGCCGCATCCTCCTGCTGGGCACGGGCCTTGGCGCGTTCGGCTTCGCGCCGAGCACGCCGGGTCAGTGGGGCATCGTTATCCACGGGAAATTCGGGAGAGTCGGGCGGCCTATACCTCGAGGAGCTCTTTTTCCTTCGCGGTGAGCATCGAATCGACGGTGTCGGTGGACTTCTTGGTCATCGCGTCGAGCTCATCCTGGGCTCGCTTGACTTCGTCCTCCCCCGCCTCGCCGTCCTTCGCGAGCTTGTCGAGGTCCTCTTTGGCTCGGCGGCGCACCGATCGGATGGAGACCCGGGCGTCCTCCGCTTTCGTCTTCGCGAGCCGCACGTACTCTTTGCGGCGTTCCTCGGTGAGGGAGGGGAGCACCACCCGGATCACGACCCCGTCATTGGAGGGGTTCACCCCGAGGTCGGAATCGCGCAGCGCCTTCTCCACCGAGTCCATCGAGGAACGGTCGAAGGGTTGCACGAGCACGGTACGCGCCTCGGGGATGGTGATGGAGGCGAGCTGTTGCAGCGGGGTCATCGCACCGTAATACTCGACGAGGATTTTCTCGAACATCCCCGCGTTGGCGCGCCCGCTGCGGATATCTCCGAAGTCTTCGCGGGCGACGTCGATGGCCTTGTCCATCTTGTCTTCTGCTTCGAGAAGGGTTTCTTCGATCACGGTGCTCCTAAGGTTTGCCCGGCCATTCGTTGCCCGGGAGGGTTCTATTCAGTGGTTACGAGGGTGCCAATTTCGGCGCCGAGGAGCGCCTGGGTGACGTGGCCGGGTTCGTTCATGCCGAACACGCGCATCGGTAGTCCATTGTCTCGACAAAGCGCGAACGCCGTCGAGTCCACGACGCGCAGGTCTTTTTGGATCGCCTCATCGAAGGTGATGTAATCGATCTTCTTCGCGCCCGGGTCGGTCCGCGGGTCGGCCGTGTAGACGCCGTCGACGCCGTTTTTGCCGACGAGCACCTCGTCGCATTTCGTTTCCAGGGCCCGCTGGATCGAAACGGTGTCGGTCGAGAAGAACGGCATGCCTGCCCCCGCTCCGAAGATGACGGCCCGCCCCTTTTCCATGTGCCGGATCGCGCGCAGGGGGATGTAGGATTCGGCGACCTGGCCCATCGCGATCGCTGTTTGCACCCGGGTGACGACCCCAGCTTTTTCCAGGAAGTCCTGCAGTGCGAGCCCGTTCATCACCGTGCCGAGCATGCCCATGTAGTCGGCGCGGGCGCGGTCCATGCCCCGTTGGGAGAGTTCGGCGCCGCGGAAGAAGTTCCCGCCGCCGACGACGATCGCTACCTGCACCCCTTCGGCCATCGCCGCGGCGACCTGCTTGGCCACGCCGGCGACGACGTCGGGATCGAGGCCGATCTCACCGCCACCGAAAACTTCACCCGAGAGTTTGAGTAACACCCGACGGGGTTTGGTGGCTGTCATGGGCGGCGCTCCTTCAGGTTTCTCACCGGACATTTCTGTTCTCCCGTGAACGTAACACTAACCGCTTCTCAGCGCTCACTGTTTCGCCCACCGAAGGCGTGGGCCCCGCCGCGGTGACGGGGCCCACGGCGGCATTAGGAGCCGACTCGGAAACGTGCGAAACCGGTGACGGTCGCGCCCGCCTCGGAGGTGATCTGGCCCACGGACTTCTTCGGGTCCTTCGCGAACGCCTGGTCCAGCAGGCAGTGCTCCTTGAAGAAGCCGTTCAGGCGGCCTTCGATGATCTTCGGGATCGCCTGCTCGGGCTTGTTCTCGTTCCGAGCGGTCTCCTCCGCGATCTCGCGTTCCTTCGCGACCGTCTCAGCGGGTACGTCCTCGCGGGTGAGGTAGGTGGGTGAGAAGGCGGCGATGTGCATCGCAACGTCCTTGGCCACTTCCTCGTTCCCGCCCTCGGTTGCCACGAGCACGCCCACCTGCGGGGGCAGGTCTTTGGACGTGCGGTGCAGGTAGGTGGTCACGGCGGCGCCCTCGACCCGGGCGACCCGGCGGACGACGATCTTCTCGCCGACGACGGCCGCGAACTCGTCGACGGCCTCGCTCAGCGGGGTGCCGTCGGAGTCTGCTGCGAGCAGGGTCTCGGTGTCCGCGGCGCCGGTGGATACCGCGGTGTCGAGCACCCGGTTGGCGAGCGCAACGAAGTTCTCGTTCTTCGCAACGAAGTCGGTTTCGGAGTTCACCTCGACCATGACCCCGACCTGGCCGGAGTCGGCCGGGTTGACGACGGAGGCGACGAGCCCGTCGGAGGCGTTGCGTCCCTCCCGCTTGGAAACGCCAGCGAGTCCTTTCACCCGGATGATTTCCAGAGCCTTGTCGGCGTTGCCGTCGGCTTCGTCGAGGGCCTTCTTCACGTCCATCATGCCCGCGCCGGTACGTTCGCGCAGCGCCTGAATGTCAGCGATGGTGTAATTCGCCATGGATCTCTTTCGTCCCTTTCTTGGCTTTAGGCTTCTTCGTCGGTCTGCTCGGCCGGAGCAGCTTCCGCGGCGGCGTCGGCGACGGCCTCCGCGCCTTCTTCAGCCGTCGCTTCCGCTCCCGTCGCGGCAGCGTCGGCGTCATCGGTCGGGGCGTCGGCCGCCTCGTCAGCGGCCTTCTCGGTCTCGTGGGCCTCGAGCAGTTCCCGCTCCCACTCGGCGAGTGGTTCCGCCTCGGCGCCCTCGGCCGCGGCACCGGAGGTGCGGGCCACGAGGCCTTCGGCGACGGCGTCGGCGACCACTCGGGTGAGCAGCGCGACGGCGCGGATCGCGTCGTCGTTACCCGGGATCGGGTAGTCGACCTCATCCGGGTCGCAGTTGGTGTCGAGGATGGCGACGACGGGGATACCCAGCTTGCGCGCCTCGGCGACGGCGAGGTGTTCCTTCTTCGTGTCGACCACCCAGACGGCGGCCGGCGTGCGGGTCATGTCCCGGACCCCGC
>JAJYRV010000206.1 GCA_021793935.1 Actinomycetes bacterium
GCGAGGGGATAGTTCATGTTCGGCGTGAGCGCCTTGAACACGCTCTGCATCGGATAGTAGAGCACGATCCCGAGAGCGGCGACGGTCAGCGCAGTTCCCAGTGATCTCCGGTTGTTCACGCCGGTCGAGAGCGTGGTGACGACGAAGGCGATAACGATCGAGGTGATCGCGAGTAGCGGCAGGCCGATATTCGGCTGGGACCACCAGTTCTCCCCGTTGTAGATCGGCGCCTGGAGGTACAGCAGCACGCCGCATACGGCGAGCAGCGCGATCGCTCCGTGTACGAGGCGCCGGCGGAGGGAGCCTCCGATCGCCATCGTCCACACGAGCGCCGAGATGAGCCCGACGACGATGATGATGACGATGGGGAAGCTCGGTTTCGCGAGGAAATTATTGAAACCGATCGCCATCCACTGCTTGAGCAGCACCGCCACCCAGAACGAGGGCAGAGAGTACATGAGGAAGGAGAAGAACGTGATGAGGTAGTCGAAGCTCGTGTACTGGCGCAGAGCGGAGACGATACCCACTGCTACGCCAAGGACGATGGACAGGACCGTCGCTGCCGACACGAGCTGCAGGGTGGAAATGATTGCCGAGCGGGTCATGCTGAGGACGGGCCGGTTGGTCTGCCACGCGGTACCGAAATCCCCTTGCACGAAGGCCGTCAACCAGTCCCAGTACCGAGATACCCAGGGTTTGTCTAACTCGAGCAGCGCGATGCGCTCGGCGATTCTGAGTTCCTTATCCGGATCCGTGCTCTGATACAGATCCTCGAGCGGGTCGATGACCCAGTTCACCATCCCGTACATGATGAAGGTGGCGAGTAGAAGCACCCCCAAACCGATCAGGATGCGTCGTATCACGAATGCCCACATTGGCGTTTATTCCTCGCTTAAGCCCAAGCGTTTCCAGTTCAACCATTCCCGGCGGACCGGTTCTTGATTGACCGTAGCTGAAATCTGCGCGCCGCGAACCCGTTTTGGCTCGCAGGACGGCGCGAGGGGCGCCGCACGCGACGCCCCTCGCGGTTCACGGACGGAGTGCGTCCGTTATCCGGTCAGCCCTCGTAGGTCCAGTTCCAGAATCCGTGGAAGATCGTCGGATTGATGGAAATCGCGTCTACACCCTGCAACGAGTTGTTGTAGGCAGTGACGGATGGGAACTGCCAGAGGGTGAGGCCGAAAGCATCGTCGACGAGTTGAGTCTCAATGTTCGTCAACAGTTCTTGCTGTTCGTCCTCTTCGGTCGCAACTTGGAGTTCGTCGAACCAGCCGTCGACCTCGTCGTTGCTGTAACCACCGAAGTTGTTCTGCCCCCCGGTGCGGTAGTTCGCATCCGATTCGGTCACGGCGGTGGAGGTGGACTGCCATCCGAACAGGGAAGCGTCGTACTGCGAGGAGTCCTCGAGCAGGGTTCCCCAGTCCGGGCTGGAGGAGTTGATGAGGTTGAACAGGTCCTCCTGGCCGACTGACTCGGAGATGAGGGAGTATTGATTCTCTCGCCGCTCGTTACCTTGGGCAAACATGAGGCGAACATCGATCGGCGTCTCGACACCGACCTCTTCGAGCAGCGCCTTCGCGCCTTCGAGATCGACCTCGTCGTAATCGGACATACCGTTCGCTTCGGTGATGGGCCCGTACATCGGAGCGTCCGGGATCATCGTGTAGGAATTACGGATGTGCCCATCCGGGTTGAGCGGGAGAACGAGCTTGTCCACGATCTCCTGGCGGGGAATGAGCTTCAGGAATGCTTGACGTACCTTGAGCGCTGCCTCTTCATCACCGTCGTAGGTCTTCGGGTCGAAGGGGCCGCCGTTGTCGAACACAACATCGACGTGTTCGTAGGTGCCTTCTTCGCCGGTGAGGACCGTGTAGTCATCACCGAGCTGCTCGAGACTCGTGAGGATATCCGCGGTTGCTTGCGGAGCGATGAGGTCGATGTCACCGTTCTCGAGCGCCTGCACGTGAGCCTCGGGGCTCTCCGAGTACTGGATGGTGATCTTGTCGATGCTGACCTGGTGGTCACCCTTGTAGTCCGGGTTCTTCTCCAGCGTCACATACTGGTCCTCACGAAGTTCGGTAAGGAGGTACGGGCCGGACGATAGGTAGAGGGATTCGTCGTCGGGCAGCGTCTCCCCGAACTGGAAACCTTCGTTCCAGAACTTCGAAATCGCACTCAGTGCGTCCGTGTCTTCATCCTTGAAGGCGTTAACGAGCGCGTCCTTCGCCTCTTGGGGATCAGAGATGTTCAGCGCGTGCATCGCAACGACGTGCGCCGGCACCCCGACGCCCATGTTGACTTCCCAGTCACCGAACGGCTTGGTGTACGTAAACGTCACCGACTTTCCGTCGTCCGAAATCTCCGGGAATTCTTCGATGAGGCTCACAGAGGAGCTGGTCGCGTTGAAGTAGACTCCCGCGTCGAGCTCCTCTTCGTTCGTGACCTCGTAGTCCTCGTCATACTCGGCTTCGACCGTGTTGAAGCGGTTGTTCTTCGCGCCCCAATACATCACGAGGTCGGCCGCGTCGACGGGCGTGCCGTCCGACCACTGGGCCGTGTCGGCGAAGGTGTACTTCACCTGCAGTGGATCGTCACTGATCTTCTCGTAAGTTCCGAACGAGTCATCCTGCTGCAATTCGAGATCGGCATCGTAGTAGTTGAAACCAGACTTGATCATGTACAGAACAACGGAGTTCGCGGTCGCGTTCCCCGTCTGTGAATCATCGTTGTACTCGTAGAACGGTTGGTTCCAGCCGACGGTGAGCGCCTGGTCCTGGCTAATGCCGGAATCGTCGTCAATACCCGAGTCGTCGGTCTCGCCTGCGTCGGGGTCAGCAGGGTCGGAGCCGCCGTCGCCGCAAGCGGCCAGCACCAGCGAGCCCGCGGCGAGCATAGCTGCGGCAGCCGTAAAGCGCCTAATCTTCAATGTTCCTCCTATGGAAGTTCGGGGCGCCTGACCCGCCTAATCGCTCTTCTGTGTTGAACGATTCCGGGCAGGCGTCCGCCGTGCAGGTTTAGAGCATAAACAAAACCTGAGGCCGCCCGCACGCTCTCCCGGGGCGCCACGTCGATTGTTATCGAAGTGATACGAATTTGGCGGGCGTCTACGCCTTCGGGGATATCGTTGCGTCATGCAACTGTTAGAAAATCTCCACCCGCTCGCCCCGCTCCTGGGCACGTGGTCCGGGCCGGGATCCGGCGCCTACCCTACGATCAACTCCTTCACCTATACCGAGGAACTCACCTTCACGAACGTGGGCAAGCCGTTCCTCGCCTACAGCCAGCGCACCTGGTCTCCCGAGGGTGCGCCCATGCATTCCGAATCCGGGTTCCTCCGCATGCCGGCGCCTGGCATTGTCGAAGTGACGCTGGCGCAACCCACGGGGCAGACGGAGCTGCTCGAAGGAACCTGGGAGGAGATCGACACCGGTTTTCGAATCAGCTTGCGCGGGCGGATCATGAACTCCGCCTCGGCCAAAACCGTGGACGGCACCGAACGGGAGTATGTGTTCTCCGCGGCGCCGGGGGAAGTGCTCAGCACCAGTTTCGCGATGGCGGCCGTCGGCGAGCCGATGACCCACCACCTCGCCTCGGAGCTGCGCGCCACCTAGGCCGGCGAGCCGCTCGGGCGGTTACGCCCAGATATCGAGCTTCGCCCCAGGGATCGCGTCGAGGAGGTCCCGGGTGTAATCCTGCTGCGGATTGCCAAAAACCTCATCCGTCGTCGCCGCCTCGACGATCCGGCCGTCCTTCATCACACAAACCTCGTCGGCGATCTGACGCACCACCGCGAGGTCGTGAGTGATGAAGAGGTAACTCAAGCCGAGATCCGATTGCAGCTGCCCGAGGAGATCCAGGATCTGCGCCTGGACGAGCACGTCGAGCGCAGAGACCGCCTCATCACACACGACTACCTCCGGCTCGAGCGCGAGCGCCCGGGCGATGGCGATCCGCTGGCGCTGGCCGCCCGAGAGTTCATTCGGGTAACGGCGCATCGCCGAGGCAGGCATCGCAACCATATCGAGGAGCTCCCGCACCCGCTTCTCACGGGTTTTCGGGTTGCCGATCCGATGCGTGCGCAGCGGTTCCTCAATCGTGCGGTAGATGGAGTACATCGGGTCGAGGGACCCGTACGGATTCTGGAAGATCGGCTGCACCCGACGGCGGAACTTGAATAGTTGCGCCGGGGTGAGCGTAGCCATGTCCGTGCCGTCGAAGAACACCTTGCCCGAGGTGGGCTCAAGCAGGTTGAGGATCATGTTCGCAACGGTGGACTTTCCCGAACCGGACTCCCCCACGACCGCCATCGTCGTGCCCCGGCGAACCGCGAAACTCACGTCGTCAACAGCCTTGAACGTGGTCTTGCTGCGCGGACCCTGCCCGCGGAGGATGAATTCCTTCGTGAGGTTTTCCACCTTCACGACGTCATCGGCCGTCACATCGCCCTCCCCGGCGGTCGGGGCGAGCAGTTCCTCGGCCTCTTCACCGCGTTCGCGGGCGCTCTCGATGCGCCGCGAGGTCAGCGAGGGCGCGGACTCTACGAGCCGTTTCGTGTACGGGTGATGGGGATCCGCGAGAATCTGCTTTGCGGGCCCGGACTCAACGATCCTCCCCTGGTACATCACCACGAGGTGCTCCGCCCGTTCAGCGGCGAGCCCCAGGTCGTGAGTGATGAACAGGACCGCCACCCCTTGTTCGCGGGTGAGCGTGTCCATGTGGTCGAGGATCGTGCG
>JAJYRV010000207.1 GCA_021793935.1 Actinomycetes bacterium
ACGCAGACCTCGCCATCTCTGACGACGACGGTCACTCCTGGCGACACGTTCGCCTGAGCTCCGCCCTGCGCGCGAGCGGCAACACTCACCTCACCGAAGGCGAGCGCATTTCCGGCCTCTTCGCCACCTCGGGCGCGGGCTGCGCCCTCACCGAGGGGCCGCACGCCGGCCGACTCGTTCAACCGTTCGTCTTGCGCGTCGGGGCCCGGATCGAGGTGGCGTGCGCCCTGAGTGACGACCACGGGGAGACCTGGCGCCTCGGCGCCCCGGTCCCCACGCCGGAGGGCGTGGAGCTGAACGAATCGAGCATCGCCGCTCTACCCGGGGGCGCCCTAGTGCTGCACTCGCGGGGCACCGGCTGCCGCTGGCAGGCGATTTCCCGCGACGGCGGGGAGACGTTCGCACCCGCCGTCGCCATCGCCGATCTCGTCGACTCCGGCACGAACGGTTCGGTTCTTGCCGTCGGCGGGGAACTCTTCGCCTCCCACACAGCCGACCCAGACCTGCGCCGCCGAGCCACGATCAGTCGCTCGAACGACGGCGGGCAGTCCTGGCAGGAAGCCCGGGTGGTGGCGGCGGGCGCCGCCGGGTATACCCAGCTTGCCGCGCTTCCCGATGGCGGCATCGGGATCGTCTACGAGGCGAATGGGTATCAGCAGATCCGTTTCGAGCGTTTCTCCCCGAGCGACTTGCCGGCGGGGGCCTCCGGCTCGGGCGAGCCGAGCACCGCGGCCCCTGCACGCGGTTGGATACCTGCCCGGGCGCCGGGTTGGAAACGCGAGATTGCCGGGCCGCTGGCGATCGACGTCGTTCTACGCTCGATCACCCCGGCCGAACCTGCCGAGGAAACTGGCCCGACACATGAGATCGATTTGGCCGGATATACCGAGATCCCGACCACGGTGTTCAAGGAAATTGGGCTGGACCGGTCGCAAACGGTGCAGGTCCTGCGCACCCGCGGCGGGCTCACCGCACCCTTTTCCGCTGGGATCCATGCGGGCGAAACGCTCACGTTCCACGCCCGCGTGCGGAACATCTCCGACCAAGCCCTCGAGGTCGACTGGGCGGGGCAGACCCGAGCTCTGGGCCCGGGCGAAAGCTGGGTACGGCGCGACCTGCGTCGCACGCTCGACGCCCCTCTAGCGGGCGACGCCGATCCGGTGGACCTTGCGGATATCAACGCCGCGGCTAGGGCTGGGGATAGCGCTGCTCGACCGCGGCATTGAGGGCCCGCAGCGTATGCATCAGCTCCTCTCGCTCCGCCGCTGTCCACTCCTTCAGAGTGCTTGCCGTAGGATCGTAGCCGCGCTCGTCAGCGCTGTTTGTTGCATCGCGATAGTGGGGTGTTCGATGAATCGTTCGTGGACGGAGGACTTCCCCCACGATGCTCCCTCCGGCGGGCAGACTGCGCTCGAGGCGGAAGAAACCATCGCCGCTCTACCCGGCGTCGCGAGCGTTGAGGTGACGCCGAAGACCGATAACACACCGAACATCAAAGACAATGTGGGTCGCACAGTGAAAGTTGCGCTCGACAAAGAGTTCCACGTCGTTGATGGCCCTGCCGTTGTTGATTTTCTGCTGGCAACCCTGTGGTCGATCCGGGAAGGCTACATGCCGAATGCTGCGATGGATATTGTTTTCACAGCGAACCCAACCGATGAGTTCTCAATAGAACAAGCGACGATCGATTCTGGTTGGAAAGATTCGGGCACGGTGCCGCCCGTCGGCGAGAACGGGGTGAGTATGGCGAGGGTGTTAATTCAGCCCGAAGGAGGGTCGAGCCGGGGCCGCGCAGCCGAGAACTCCGAACGATTGGGACCGTGGCCCGGAGAGGTTCCGAACGCCCCGGCGGGTGCGATCGTTCCCAGATCCGAGACTAACTAGGAAGATGAACGCGGAGCCTTTCGACCCGATCGATGCCATAGCCGACGCCGAGAAGCGGTTGGAGCACATCCGCTCACAAGCACGGGCCAACGCCGAACGGGGCCGTGCGCTCTCCCGGGCGGTCGAAACCGTGCGCAAGACGGTCACAGTGAGCCGACGGCCCCTCCTCAGTCGCATCGGAGCGCGAGCTTCTCGCCGGAACGTGCCTATTCGAATACGTAGGCGAGAACTTCGACGGCCTGCTCCACCGTCTCGACCGTGACGTTGGTCTTTCGGGATAGTTCTTTTAGCGGGTGGATGAGCGATCCCGGTCGAATCATGATGCTCGGCTTGCCCAGGGCGAGTCCGGTGCTCAGGTCCATAGCGGTGTTCCACTGGCGGTACTGCTCACCGAACAGGGCGATGACGATATCTGCCTTGTTGAGTAGGACCTCGGTGCGGAAATTGTTGACGTCGGACGCCGCGAGATCGCGGAAGTAGTTGTTCGGCTGAGTGCCCTGGATATCTTCCCCGACGTTGTCGGAGCGCTCATGCACCTGCTGGGGAAAGACGAATTCCAGATCGAGGCCCTTGTCCTTGACCTGCTCGATCAGATCCTCGCGCCAGCTCGTGTGGATTTCACCGGCCAAGTAAACCGTTAGTTTCATGTGGAGATCCTCGACGTTGAAGCAAATAGGACCGGCAAACACTGTACCAGAGAGCCGTGCGGCCAACGGAGCACACGTGATCGCTGCGGTGCTCAGCGCAGGTAGCTCAGCGTCGGCGGCGGAGTTCAATATGGCGCCGCTCCCACAACACAAGCGCCTGGGAGTCCCGCGAAATCCGGGGCCGTTCGCCGGGAGCGGTAGCCACGATGTCACCGGCGGCCGAGGCGGTGAACACGCGCGGCTGATGGCCGATGCCGAGGAGGTCTTCAACCCGGGCGCGCAGCTGCTCATTTTCTTCTACGAGCGCGAAGATCCGAGCAATCCCGGCGAGGTTGATTCCCTCTTCTTTGGAGAGCCGCTGGATCTCTTTGAGTTTGTCGATGTCCCGCAATGAGTAACGCCGGCCCCGGCCCGCGGCGCGTCGAGGCACCACGAGGCCGAGCCGGTCGTAGGTACGCAGGGTTTGGGCATGCATGCCCGCTCGCTGTGCTGCGGCGGAGATGGGGTATACCGGTGCGTCGTATTCCATGGCGTGCCCCTTATGAGGCTGCCTGTTCGGCGAGGCCGGCGCGGACATCCTCAGCTTCGGTCGCCGCTGCGAACTCTTCGAGCGCGGTCTTTGCCGCCTTCGAAAGGTTCTTCGGCACGGCGACCTCGACGGTGACGATGAGATCCCCGGTGCCCTTCGGCGTCTTCACGCCTTTACCCTTCACGCGCAGGCGCGTGCCGGAGGACGTTCCCTTCGGCACCCGCACCCGGACGCTGCCGCCGTCAAAGGTGGGCACCGCGACGGTGGCTCCGCTGACGGCTTCGGGGAAGGAGACGGGCACGGTGATCGTGAGGTTGCGGCCGTCGATCCCGAACACGGGGTGCGGATCGACCGAGACGGTGACGATGAGGTCACCGGCGGGGCCGCCGCCCTGGCCCGGTTCGCCCTTGCCGCGTAGACGGATCTTCTGACCATCCTTGACGCCGGCGGGGATGCGCACGTTCATGTGCCGCCCGCCCACGTTGAGGGTCACCTGTTCCCCCTCAACGGCGGAGCGGAACGGCAGGCGGATGCTCGCTGCGAGGTTCGCGCCGGGCTGGGCGCCGAATCCTGCGGGGGCGCCGCCCCCGCCACCGAACATCTGGGAGAGGATGTCTTCGAATCCACCTGCTCCCCCGCCGGTGGTCGAGTAGCGCACGTGCGGGCCGCCGCCCGCGCCGCCTGCGCCGCCGAACATTCCGCCGAAGAGGTCCTCGAAGCCGTCGGCTCCACCAGGTCCTCCCGGGCCTGAGGCGAACCGGGGTCCCCCTCCCGCCATCGCGCGCAGTGCGTCGTACTGCTGGCGCTTCTCGGAATCGGAGAGCACGGAATATGCCTCGCCGACCTCCTTGAACTTCGCTTCAGCGTTCGCATCGCCGGCGTTCTGGTCGGGGTGATACTTGCGGGCGAGTTTGCGGTAGGCCTTCTTGATGTCGGCCTCGGAGGCGTCTTTAGGCACACCGAGGGCGGCGTAGAAATCTTTCTCTAACCAGTCCTGACCGGTCATGCCTCACCTCCTAGCTGTTGATAGTGAATAGTGTGTACGTTACGCAGGGCCGGCCACCCCCACGCGGGCGGGCCGTACGACCTTTTCCCCGACGCGGTAGCCCGGTTGCATAACGACGTCGATGACGTCCGTTTCCACACCCTCTTTCGCGTTGTGCATGAGGGCCTCGTGAATGTTGGGGTCGAACTCCTCCCCCGTTGCGCCGTAACGCTCGACCGCGAAATTCTGCTCGAGGGTTTGCTCAAGCTTCTCGGCGATGGACTTGAAGGGGCCGTCAAGTTCGTCGTGCTGGCGTGCGAGTTCGATATCGTCAAGCACGCCGATAAGCGCCTCGACGACTTCTGCTTGCCCGCGCTTGCGTGCTTCGCCGATCTCATTGCGGGAACGCTGGACGTACGCGTTGTGGCGTTGCTCCGCGTTGTAGATGTCGGCCTTGGCCCGGGCGAGCTGGTCGGCCATCTCGAGCATTTCGTTCTTGGCCTGTTGCAGCTCGTCGACTTCGGCTTCCGCCTGGGTGTCAGCCTCGTCGGTCGAGGGCGAATCGGCCGGGGCCGGGGCCCCGCTCGGCATGGGAGCGGGGCCACCGGTCTCGGGGAGGTCCTGACCTTCGGCGGAGCCGCCGG
>JAJYRV010000208.1 GCA_021793935.1 Actinomycetes bacterium
TCTGAGCGACCGATTCGCTACCGAGGTCGGCCTCGGGGGCGTCATCGCCCACGGAATGCTCACGATGGGCCTCGCGGGCGCGGCGTTGACCGACCACCTCGGCGATCCGGGGAAACTGGAGTCCTACGGCGTCCGGTTCACCCGCCCCGTACCCGTGCCCGACCCGGGCGAGGTCGAGGTGCACGTGCGCGCCGTCGTCGGCGCGGTCGAACCGGAGCGCTACCGGGTGGACCTCACCGTCGCCGTGGCGGGGAAGAACGTGCTGGGCAAAGCCCAGGCGTGGGTGCGCGCCTAAGTCGTCGTGCCGACGACGAGTTCCACCCCGAGGGTCTGATTCCCCGGGGAACCGCCGTTGGCCAGCGCGAGCGCCGTCTGCGCGGCAACCGCACCTCGATCCCGCCGGGGCTGGTTCACGGTCGTGAGTCGCTCCCCGCTGAGCCAGGGGAGATCGACGCCGTCGAAGCCGGCGATGGCGACCTCCCCGGGCACCTCCAGCCCCGCCTCCCGGGCGGCGAGCAACATCCCCGCGGCGATGAGGTCGGAGAAACCGATGAGGGCGGTCGGGGTGGGCCTCAGGTCGAGCAATTCCCGCCCGGCCGCGATCCCCTCATCAACGAGGGATCCCCGGCACTCCCAGATCGCCGCGGGCTCGATCCCCGCATCCCGGATGCCGGCGAGCCGGGCCGCGGTCACCGAGTAGGTCGGCGACTCGTTCCTGCCCGCCCACCCGCTGCGCCGCGCGTGGGAGTAGGGCAGGGTCGCCACCCCGATCCGCTCGTGACCCGCGCCCCGCAGGTAGTCGCCGAGTTCGCGCATGCCGCGCCGCTCCTGGACCTTCACCATCGCGACCCCGCGGGGGTTCCCGCTCATCGCGACCATCGGGATCTTGCGCCGCCGCAGCGCCGCGATCGCCGGGTCGCGCGCGGTGATCGCGTAGAACATGATCGCGGCATCGATCGCCGCGCTGCGTAGCAGGGGGTGGGGGGTGCCCGCCGGGTCCTGCCGCGGGATGAGGAGGACCCCGTAGCCCGCTTCGCCGAGCGCGCCGGCGATCCCGTCAAGCACCTGCACCGAGACCGGGTCGCGGAAGGAGTGGCGCAGGTCATCGTCGGTGACGATACCGATCACCCCGGTCCGCCCGCGCCGCAGCGAGGCCGCCATGGGGTTGGGGCCCTGATACCCTAATTCGGCGGCAGCTTTGAGCACGCGGTCACGGGTGGCATCAGCGATCGGACCGGCGCCGGAGAACGCGAGGGATGCGGTGGACACCGACACCTGTGCGGCGCGCGCGACCTCGTTCAAGGTCACTGCCATCGCCCGCCTCCTCCTGAGAATTTCCCATGTACCTCCTCCCATCCTAAGGGTGATATGACGACCAAAGCCTCCCCGCCGGGCGCGGGCGTGAGAGGCGCGATGATCGCGGTGTTCGCCGTCTTCTTCGCCGCCGGCTTCGTGTTCTCCAGTTGGGCCTCACGGATCCCCACCGTCCAATCCGAACTCGGCCTCGACCCGGGTCAGATGGGGCTGCTCCTGCTCGTGGGATCGCTGGGATCGATCATCTCCCTGCCGCTCGCGGGCCGGTTGGTGGGCCGGTTCGGGGCGCGCCGAACCGTGGGGACGTCGGTGCTCGCCATCGCCGTGAGCCTCGCCTCCGCCGTCGCGTTTGTGCTCGCGGGCAACCCGGTCCTCACGGGCGCGATGCTCCTGCTCGCCCTCGCCGGGGTGGGGGCGATGGACGTGGCGATGAACTTCGAAGGAACGCTCGTGGAGCAGCGCCTGGGTCGGGCGATCATGCCCCACTTCCACGGGTGTTTCTCACTCGGCACGATCGCCGGCGCGGGGGCGGGCACGCTCCTGTCCCGCGCGGGGGTGCCCATTACCACCCACGTGTGGTCGGCGATCGTCGCCGTCGTCGTCATCACCGCGGTTTCCCTCGTCTTCTTCTTCCCCGACGACGCCCACGCCGGCGGCGCCAACGCGGGCGGCGCGGACGGCGAAGCGCAGGCCGGCGAGAGCGCGAACCAGCCGGGCGGCAAACGCGGCGCGGGCAGTTACGGCCGTGCCTGGTTCGAACCCCGGACCCTCCTGGTCGGGCTCATCGTCATGGCGGCCTCCCTCACCGAAGGGGCCGCGAACGACTGGCTCGCCCTGGGCATCCGCGAAGGGTTCGAGGTGCCCGAGCACCAGGGGGCCTTCGGGCTCACTCTGTTCGTCACCGCGATGACGGTCATGCGCTTCACCGGCACCTGGCTCCTCAACCGGTTCGGGCGGGTGGCCGTGCTGCGCCTGTGCACGGGCCTCGCGATCATGGGCCTCGCGATCTTCGGGCTCTCCCCGAGCCTGCCGGTTGCGATGGTCGGCGCGGTGCTGTGGGGGCTCGGCGCCGCGCTCGGGTTCCCCGTGGGGATGAGCGCCGCCTCCGACGAGCCGTTGCACGCCGCCGCCCGCCTCTCGGTGGTCTCCACGATCGGCTACGGCGCATTCCTCATCGGGCCGCCGCTGCTCGGCCTCCTCGCCGACCATGTGGGTTACCGCCACGCGCTCCTCGCGATCATCGTCCCGCTCCTCGCCGGGCTTGCGGTCATGCGCCAAGCGGCGCCGCTTGGCCCCGTTCCCGGCCGGGCGCAGTAGGCTGTTCCCCGTGACCACACACCTCGCAGACCTCACCACCCTCCGCGTGGGCGGGATCGTCCGCAACGTGATCTCGGTGCAGACGGAAGCGGAATTCATCAACGAGATCCGTGCCGCGGATGAGGCGAGGACCCCGCTGCTCGTCGTCGGGGGCGGATCGAACATCCTCGCCGCCGACTCCCCGTTCGACGGGGTAGTCATCCGCGACGCCCGCGAAGAAATTCGGATCGAATCCCAGGACGCCTGCGGGGGAGCGGCGATCACCGTGACGGCGGGAACCCCGTGGGAAGACGTCGTCGAGGCCGCGGTCACCAACGGTTGGATGGGGATGGAGGCGCTCACCGGCATCCCCGGATCCACCGGGGCGACCCCGGTGCAGAACGTGGGCGCCTACGGGCAAGAAGTCGCCGACATCATCTCCTCGGTGCGCTGCTGGGATCGGGCGGAGAATCGGGTGCGCACCTTCGCCGCCGTCGACCTGAAGTTCGGGTACCGCACCTCGATCATCAAACGCTCGATCGGGCAGCTCGGCTACACGCCCCGGTACGTCGTGCTGTCGGTGTCCTTCCAGATGCGCCTGGCGAGCCTTTCCGCGCCGATCCGGTACGCCGAACTCGCCCGCACCTTAGACGTGCCCCTGGAAAGCCGAGTGGAGGCGAGCGAGGTGCGTGCCGCCGTCCTCACGCTCCGACGCGGAAAAGGAATGGTGCTCGACCCGGCTGACCATGACACGTGGAGCGCCGGTTCGTTCTTCACCAACCCGATCGTGCCCGCCGGCCTCATCCCCCAGGGGGCGCCCGCCTTCCCTGCGGCCGCGCCCGTGGGCCCCTCACCGCACATCTCGGACGCCGACCCCCTCGCCGGCGATGCCCAGGTCGAGTGGGCGAAGACGTCCGCGGCCTGGCTCATCTCCCATGCGGGCATCGAGCGCGGCTACAGCCTCGGAACGCCCGCAGCGTTGTCCACCAAGCACGTGCTTGCGTTGACGAACCGGGGCGGGGCCACCGCCGCCCAGCTCGCCGAGCTCGCCCGCGACGTCCGGGACCGGGTGGGGCGCACCTACGGAATCACCCTCATCCCTGAGCCCGTGCTCGTCGGCGTGAGCCTGTAGGGCTAATTCCCCGCGTCCGCAGGTGCCGGTTCGGGCTCCGATGCCAGCCATTGCCGCACGCCGCTGAGCAGGCGTGAGGTGGTGGCCTCGCTCGCGGTGGAGGCGCGAATCGAGCTCGCGGCGAGAGCGGCGAGGGCGGCGTCGTCCAGGCCGTGCACGTGCCGGGCCGTCTCGTACTGGTCGACGAGGCGGGTCCCGAACAGGAGGGGATCGTCCGCCCCGAGCGCGATCGGCACGCCCGCCTCCAACAGGTGGGGCAGTGGTACGTCCGCGGTGGTCTCGAACACCCCGAGCGAAACGTTGGATCCCGGGCAGAGCTCGAAAGCGATCTCCGAGGCCGCGAGGGAGTCCAGCAGCGCCGGATCCTCGTAACTGCGCACTCCGTGGCCGAGCCGGTCCGGGCGCAGGTGCTCGATCACCTCGGTGATGTGATCCGGCCCGAGGAGTTCGCCCCCGTGGGGCACGAGCGCCAGCCCGGCCCGCGCGGCGATGGCGAACGCGGGGCCGAACGCTTCGGTGTCGCCGTTGCGCTCGTCATTGGAGAGCCCGAACCCCACGACCTCGCCGGCGTAGCGCGCCGCGAGCCGGGCGAGGGTGCGCGCCTCGAGGGGGTGGCGCATCCGCGATGCCGCGACGATCACCCCGATGTCCACTCCGGTGGCGGCGCTCGCGGCCCGGGCCTCGTCGAGAACGATCTCCAGGGCCGGGGTGATTCCGCCCACAAACCGTGCATACGAGGTGGGATCGATCTGGATCTCGAGCCGCCCGGAACCCTCGGCCGCGTCATCCTCCGCCGCTTCTCGAACGATTCTGCGCATCGCCGCCTCATCCCGGACCAGGGCCCGGGCGGCGTCGTAGAGCTGTTGGAACCGGAACCAGCCCCGTTTCGTGGCGGGAAGCCGAAGGGAATCGGGGGTCGCCGTAGCCTGACGCAGACTCTCGGGGA
>JAJYRV010000209.1 GCA_021793935.1 Actinomycetes bacterium
GATCCTCATCCCGATGATCTTTGTCGGCCTGATGACCCTGTACGCACTGGTGGTACAGCTCGGGCAGTTCTACTCCGAGAAGAACTGGCTGCTGTTCGGTATGGACCTCGTAATCCTCGTTGCCTCTCTCTGGGTGATGACGACGGCGCTCGGTGCCATTGGGCGCGCGCGTCGCGATCCCCCTGAGCTCGACGATGAAGAACCGGAGATCGCAGAAACCAGTGGGAAGCCCTTCTAGAGGTAGTGCCCGTGGTACCTGCTGACAACGACCGCAGCCTGTGGGAGCGTTTTTCCCACGGGCTGCGGGAGTTCTATGTGGCGCCTTACCGACGCACCTTCGCTCGAGCACGGCGCGAAGAGGAGGACCTGTTCATGGTGATGGTTCTCGCCGAGGCTTTGGGCGTTCCCAATCCGGTGAGTTACTACACCATCGAGCTCCTGCCTGTGATCTACGAACGTTTCCACGACTGGCATAAGCGCCAGGGCATGGATTCTTCTCCCTTGGAGTACCTCGCGTGCTGTTAGATATTGCTGCTTCGAGAAATCTGCTCTTCGTGGGCGGAAAAGGTGGGGTCGGCAAAACCTCGATCGCTTCGACAATCGCCCTCGCCCGGGCCGACGCGGGCGCACGAGTCCTCGTCGTTTCCACTGATCCCGCCCACAGTCTGGGGCACTTGTGGGATATGCGCATTGGTGACGAGATCACCGCGCTTGGGCCCCGCGGCGTTTACGGGCTGGAGATCAACCCCGCTAGCGCAACCGATGAACACCTCGCCCAAGTCGAAGAACGCCTGAATCGGCTCGTGCCCGACCACATGCGCTCGGAGGTTCGTAAGCATCTCCAACTTGCGCGGGAGGCGCCGGGGACCCATGAGGCTGCGATGCTCGAACGGATCGCCACGACGGTAGAGACCTATGGCCCGCAGTTCGACCTCGTCGTCTTCGACACCGCGCCATCGGGGCATACGGCCCGGCTGATGACCCTGCCGGAAACGATGGCCACGTGGACCCAGGGGATGTTGCACCGTCACGACCGTTCCGAAAAGCTCACCCGTGCCCTACAGGGGCTCGACGAAGAAGATCCGGGGCTCGACGTCGTAGCCGTCGGCCGGGGGCAATCGCGTGCGGAACGCGACAGCGAGATCCGCCGGGTTCTCCTCGCCCGCCAGGAACGGTTTACTAAACTTCGTGCGGCTCTGCAAGATCCGGACGCCACCGCCTTCATCGTGGTGTTCCAGGGCGAACGTCTTCCCGCCCTTGAAACGGTCGAACTCGTCGGCCAACTCTCGCGTGCCGGCATGCAGTGCGCCGCCGGCGTGATCAACCGCCGGTCCCCAGCCGATGCTGGCGGCCTGCTCGCCAAGCGCCGGCAGCAAGAAGCGGAGCACATCAAATACGTTACGGACTCCCTGCCCGGCCTTCCCCTCGTTGAAGTTCCCCTGCTCGGGGAGGATCTGCAAGCACCGTCCACGCTTCGGGAAATCGCTGCATACCTCGCCTGAACGCGCTTCACCTCGCATCCCCGCCCCACCGGCCAAGGCCGCGGCTCCCAGCTCATTCCGCGTGAGCCACCGTCACCACAGTTGCCCCTCGCTCATCGGATCCTCGGACGGCCGGCTTCTTGGTACAGTGCCGGTTCCGGCCGTGCCGGCCTTCGAGAACGACTCGCCTCGTTTAGGCGGTGAGGTGCCCGCCCGGGACGCTCTCGTGACGGGCCGGCGTAAGCCTTCGTCCGATTCTCGAGGTCGTGGTGACGCCCCGAACTCGCCGGGCGGTGCCGGGGGCATACTTCCGCCAGGGGAGCTGGACGGAAGCGAATTCTCCGTCGGGGTTGGGGAGTGTCCGGGCGGATGTATTGTGCGGCCGTGCCGGCTCGTAAAAATCCATTCTCCTCGACGTCGAGTGATGGAAATATCTCGTTCATGCACTAAATCGTGATGGTGATAGCAAAGTAGGATGCCGAGATCTACGTCCGTATTCCCCTTGTGTTTGGCCCATGAGATTGAATGATGAATTTCGCCAAATCCGGGTGGTGCGTCGCATCCGGGATACCGGCAGGTACGGTCACGGGCAATGATGGCTCGAGTTTGGTGAGCGGTGAAGATCCGCTGCTCCCGCCCCACGTTAAGAACTGTGGAATCCGCTCCGAAGATCACCCTTGCGAGCATAGATTCGCACGTGAAGCGAGCGAGAACCTTATGCGGTATGGGCGTTCCATCCGGCAACTCAGCCGGAGCTGCTCCCTGCAGCCTCGAGTAATCAAGGGACGTGGAAATTACGTGGTCGTCTCCGGGCTTCCAAGATTGTGCCCACTCGCTCTCACTGAGCATCTCACAAATGCCAAAGGCGGCGCCGCCGTCGACGTCAGCTGCGGGCATGATCGGTCCGCTTGCTGCGACGAGGCGGCGCAGAGTGTCGTATTCCACGGTGACCGTCAGATGCGGCCTGATTCTCGCCGTCGGCATCTGGAAGCCCGCATCAAGTGACTGCGCGGCAAGGGCGATGAGCGCATCAGCGCGGCGTTCCTTGTAGGGACGAAGATCGTCAGCGGACCGGCGACCCATATGCGCTCTTAAGGCTTCGTCAAGCAGAGCGCCACTGGTGGGATTCAACCACCCGGACAGGTGATAACCATCAGTCATAGGTGCAAGGGACACTTCCTCCTTAGCGGTCTCTTTCCGCCAGCGCCGATCGGCCGCCTCGGGGTCAGTTTCGATCGCCCATGAGTTTGCGACTTTGGCGAACTTCGTCGCGTCCATGTCCTGTGCCTGCTGGAGGAGATATTCCTCGCCCCGTTCGGGATCCGCGAGCCGCGTTCGGTGCTTATCAGTCTTCGTGCACCGCTGCGCGATGATCTGTGCATGATCAGAACTGATCGTTCCCTCCGCCAGTGCTCGGCGCGTCGCGGGTAGATCCTCCTGAAGGGTCTTGGAGAGGCGTACCGCCTTGCCCGCGGTGCCACGGGTTGAGCCTGTTTGGGAAGAAACCCAGGAGTTGAAGTTTTGTTGCCCGTCGAGGGCCCACTTTCCACTCGTTTCGGCGGCGGCGAGAACGTCAGCTTGAATCGCCGTCGTCGTGCGCGTTATTTGCTCCAGCAGCTGAATGAGTTCCTTGGCTGAGTTTGAGGCCAACGCAGTCCAGTCCGTTCTGGAAAGCTCCTTGAGACCCTCTGATATGGCGCGCAGTTGCAGGAGGGGGTCCGCCGCGGCGTCGCCGTTGATCTCGGCGCGCTCACTCTGCCCCGGAGGTTGGGGAAGAGGGTTGGGCGGCGGTGCCATGAGTGCTCCTAAGAGTGGCTGATAGTCCCAGTGTACTAGAACGCGCGTTCGGCTGATAGTGCCCGTTGATAACAAAATGGTAACGAACCTGAAGGCGGGGTGCCCTGCTCGGTGTTGCGCTGGTTCGGGGGAAGGGGGTAACGCCGCGCTCTCCCTCCAATCTTGTCACTCGCCTATGACGCGCATACCTGCACGCTCCCGCGCACACCTCACGCCCCGCGCCCAGCGCACCGGGCCACCGGGCGCAATCGGGCGCAATCGGGCGCCCTAAGGCGGCGGGCCCGTCTAAGGTGGAGCGCGGGAGGTAAAGCTATGAATTCTGAACAAGGCGGCCCGATCCGCTGGGGATTTATCGGCCTTGGGCGGATGGCCGCGAACGTTGCCGGAGACTGGGCGAACCAACGAAACGGTGAGCTTCACGCCGTCGCTTCGCGATCGCTGGAGCGGGCGGAGCAGTTCGCGAGTAGGTTCGGCGCCGGGAAGGCGTATGGCTCGTACGCGGAATTGCTTGCTGATCCACGGGTCGATGCCGTCTACGTTGCCACACCGCACTCCGTGCACGCTCGGGACGGCCTCGCCGTCATCGCGGCGGGCAAGCCCCTGCTCATGGAGAAGGCGTTCACTGCGACCCTCGAGGGCGCTCAACTACTCGCGCGAGCCGCTCGGGACGCAAAGATCTTCGCGATGGAAGCAATGTGGACCCGCTTCCAACCCGCGATCGTCAAGGCCCGCGAACTCATCGAGGAGGGCGCGATCGGCGAGGTCCGCACCGTGCACGCCGATCTCGGCGTGGCCCGACCCGTCGACGCGAGCGACCGGCTCTTCGCCCTCGAACTCGGCGGCGGCACCCTGCTTGACCTAGGTGTTTACGTCGTCAACTTCGCCCACATGATCTTAGGAAAACCGCAACGCATCACTGCGAGCGGGATCCTCGGGGAGACCGGCGTCGACGTGGAATCTTCACTCATGCTCGAGTATGACGGCGGCAAGACGGCGCTGCTCTCGACCTCCTTCCTCGCGCCCTCACCCGGGTATGCTCGCGTGTTCGGAACCCAAGGATGGATTGACGTGCCGCCGCGGTTTCATCACCCCGACCGGCTCGTACTGCACCGCGCGGGCGCAGAGGCGGAAGAACTCGTGCTTCCGCCCCGCGGGATCGGATACGCGCACGAATTCGATGAGGTCAGCGCCGCGCTCGGTGCCGGGCTGACCGAGTCGAAGGTGATGCCGTTGCAGGCCTCGCTAGAGGTGCAAGAAATCCTGCAGACCGCCGCCGACGCCATCGGGGTGCCGCTGCACGAGCTGGAATAGGAGCAGGTCGGGCAGCAAGAGCCTATCCGCGCTCACCCCTCGTTGAGGAAGCCGCGCACGATGGGGTCGAGCTGATCGAACTCGATGAGGAA
>JAJYRV010000210.1 GCA_021793935.1 Actinomycetes bacterium
CGTGGATCTCGTAGGCGGTTGCGAGCCCCGCGTTGAGGTCCGCGCCGGTCCGGCCCAGGTGCTCGGCGACGGCGAGCAACGGGGGGATGTTATCGCCGGGGTGGGAGTAGTCCGCGGCGAGATAGGTGTCGTGGTAGTCCAATTCCCGCACGGCCACGCCGTTCGCCCAGGCGGCCCATTCCGGGCTCACCTTATCGGCGACCCCGAAGACGGAGGAGCCCGGGGAGTACGGGTGGTCGAGCGCCTGCGCGCGGGCCGCGACGACCGGCTCCCGCTGCACCGAGGCCATCGCCACCGCCGCATTGTCGATGATGCGGTTGATGATCATGTCGGTGACGTCGTCGTCCACCGGCACACGATCGGCCGCGAGGGAGGCGAGCTTGTATGCGAGCTGCTGCTCACGCGCAAGCTCCTCTTCACTGCGGTAGGTACGGAGAGGGTGGGAAATCACCGGGGTTCCTTTCGTCAGGGCCAAACGCCTTCTAGCGTATACATAGTCGCGCCGTTTAGCCAGGGATTCGCAGGCGTTCGACAGAGATGTATACATTGAGCGTGGCGCCGGTGGTCGGCACACGATCCCGGGCGGCGCGGCACGGATCCGCGCTCGAGTGCACCAGAGCCGCGGGGAACGGCGGCGAGCTAGGGGTTTCCTCAGCCGGGCGCGTATCCTGAAGCCATGCGCAATTCGCTGCTTTCCACACGGCCTCTTTCTCGCGTGTTTGCGGTCCTCGCGGCCGCGGCCGTCATGGCCGTGCTCATCGGTTTCGGAACCCCCGCCAGCGCCCACAGCGTGCTGCTGGGCACCGACCCCGACGACGAGGAACAGCTCGCCGCCGCCCCGCAGGAGGTCTCGTTAACCTTCAACGAGGACATCACCGAGTTGGGTACCGAAGTGGTCATCACCGCCGAGGACGAGGAAGTGGTCAGCGACGGCGATGCCGTTATCGACGGGCCCGTCGTCACCCAGGGGCTCGTGGAGGACCGCCCCGCCGGCGCCTACACGGTCACCTGGCGCGCAGTGTCCGCCGATGGGCACCCGATCTCCGGGGAGTTCACGTTCACGGCGGCGGAGTCCGCCGCGGGCGAGACCGGCGCGGCGGCGGGCACGGGCGATTCGCCGGACCCGGATGAGGAGGACCCCCAGGACGCCGGGGACCCCGCCGATGCCCAGGATGATGGCGACGACGACTCCGCCGCCGTGGAGGGCGCGGGGGGCATCAGCGCGAGCACGTGGGTCATCATCGGGGTCCTCATCGTCGCAGCGATCATTCTCGTGACCGTCCTCGCCCGCGGCATGAGCTCCTCCAAGCCCGAGGAGTAACCGTGGTTCCCCGCTCGGAGGCGGCCCGCGGCCTGGAGTTCGCCCGCGACACACCTGAGCGGGCGGTGGTGCAGATCCGCGTCAACGGCGATTGGCAGGCCCATTCGTGGAACCTGCGCACCGGGAGCGTCGTCACGGCAACGGACGGGGCCGCTACCGCGGCGCGGATCTCTCCGGACGGGCAGTGGCTCTGGTGGTTCGACGAGGCGACCCACCTGTGGTGGCGCTCCCCGTTCGGTTCATCCCCGCGCGGACGGCGGGAGCGCCCGCTCCGCCTCCCTCCCTCCCGCGACGTCGACGTCGCGGTGGGCGGGGACGGTACCGCACTCGTGTCCCGCCCCGCCCCCACGACGGGCCGGCTCCTCTCACTCCTTCCCGTGGGGCGGGTGCGCGCGGGCGCCGAACCGGCCTTCCTCGGGTCGTTCTCAGCTATCCGATCGTTCCACCGCAGCCTGGACGACGGGCTCCTCGCCGTCGACACCGGCGAAGAGATCTATGTGTGCTCGGCCTACACCGGCCAAATGATCAGCGTGGAGCAGACCGGCGGGGAGTGGGCCGCCGCGGGGTTCACCGCAGACGGCGCAGTGGTCCTCACCCGCGCCCCGGCGGGCGAGGATCGTGATACGGCGCGGGTGATCGGCGCGCAGTTGTGGCATCCGCGCAGCGCCCTGCGGCGAACCCTTCCGTTCGGGGAAGCGAACCCCGCGCGGCTCACCCTCGCCTACCGCGGCACCGGGGCCCTGCTCGAGGCGTGGGAGCCCACCGGCGCCAGCGGGGCCGACGGGTCTCGGCTCTGCCTGTACTCGCTCGCCTTCGACGGGTCCTTGCCCACCCGGATCGGACCGACCATCGGTTCGATCCAGCCGGGCTCAGCCGTCGGCGGCCCCGGCGGCGCGGCCTACGCCACCTGGCACGCACCGGGTGCGCCGGCTCGGCTCGTCAACCTCACCGAGTCCGAAGCGAGCCTCGATCCCGCCGCGCCCGCCCACCGGCAGTATCGCCCCGTTGTGGGCGGTTACGGCGACTGAGGGAACCGGCCGCTAGGCTCCCGCGGCGAGGAGCTCGGCGATCTGCACGGTGTTCAGGGCTGCGCCCTTGCGCAGGTTGTCGTTGGCGAGGAACAGCGCGAGTCCCTTCCCCTCCGGAGCGGAGAAATCCGCACGGATCCGGCCGACGAACGTCGGGTCCGCCCCGGCGGCCTGGAGCGGGGTGGGGACGTCGGTGAGCGCGACCCCGGGGGCCTCGGCGAGCACCTCCTGCGCGCGTTCGGGGCTGATCTCGCGGGAGAACTCCGCGTTGATCGACAGCGCGTGGCCGGTGAACACCGGCACGCGCACGCAGGTTCCGGAGACCAGGAGGTCGGGGAGGTCGAGGATCTTGCGGGATTCGTCCCGAAGTTTGCGGTCCTCGTCGGTCTCCCCGGAGCCGTCCTCGAGGAGGCCGCCGGCGAGCGGGACGACGTTGAACGCGATCGGGCGCACGTACACATCCGGGTCGGGGAAGGTGACGGCCGAGCCGTCGGTGACGAGCGCCGCCGGGTCCTGCGTGAGCGCGGCGCGCACCTGGGAGTCGAGCTCCTGCACCCCGGCGAGTCCGGAGCCGGAGACCGCCTGGTAGGTGGAGACGATGAGCCGGGTCAGCCCCGCCTCGTCGTGGAGCGCCTTGAGCACGGGCATCGCGGCCATCGTCGTGCAGTTGGGGTTCGCAACGATCCCCTTCGGCGCGTTGTCCAGCGCCCCGGGGTTCACTTCGGCGACGACGAGGGGAACCTCGTCGTCCCCGCGCCATGCGGAGGAGTTGTCGATGACCGTCACCCCAGCCTCGGCGAACCGGGGTGCCTGCGCCCGCGAGGTCGCTCCCCCAGCGGAGAACAGCGCGATGTCGAGATCGGCGACGTCGGCCGTGGCGGCGTCCTCCACCGTGATCTCCTCACCGCGGAAGGAAAGCTTCTTCCCCGCCGACCGTGCCGAGGCGAAGAGGCGCACCGAGTCGGCCGGGAAGTTCCGCTGCTCGAGCAGGTCCCGCAGGACCTCCCCGACCTGGCCGGTTGCTCCAACAATTCCAATATTCACACTCATCGGCCCGTTCCTCCATAAACGACTGCTTCGACCTCGGAGGCGTCGAGCTCGAACGCGGAGTGGACGGCGCGAACCGCCTCATCCAGGTCTTCGCTGCGCACGACCACCGAGATCCGGATCTCCGAGGTGGAGATCATTTCGATGTTGATACCTGCATCCCGAAGCGCGCCGAACAGCTTCGCGGAAACGCCCGGGTGGGAACGCATTCCTGCGCCGACCAAGGAGAGCTTTCCGACGTTCTCGTTGTACACGAGGTCGGCGAAGCCGAGTTCGCCTTGAATGTCGGCGAGCGCGGTGCGGGCGGCTTCGGCGTGGTCTTCGGGAAGGGTGAAGGACACGTCGGTGAGTCCGGTTTCTACTGCCGAGACGTTCTGCACGATCATGTCGATGTTGCACCCGTGGGCGGCGACGACTTCGAAGATGCGCGCGGCCGTGCCGGGTCGGTCGGGCACGCCCTTGACCGTGACTTTGCCCTGCGAACGGTCGTGGGCGACACCTGAAATGATCGGGGCTTCCATGTTGCCTTCTTCCTCGTCAGTGACGGTCGTGCCGGGGAGGTTGGAAAATGATGAACGGACGTGGAGTTTCACCCCGTGCCGCCGGGCGTACTCGACCGCCCGCAGGTGCAAGATCTTCGCGCCGTTCGCCGCGAGTTCGAGCGTCTCTTCGCTCGTGATTCGGTCGATCTTGCGGGCCGCGGGCACGATCCGGGGGTCGGCGGTGAAGAGGCCGTCGACATCCGAGTAGATCTCGCAGACATCCGCTCCCAGCGCCGCCGCGAGCGCGACGGCGGTCGTGTCCGATCCCCCGCGGCCGAGGGTGGTGACGTCGTTCGTTGACTGGGTCACGCCCTGGAACCCCGCGACGATCGCGACCTCGCCCCCCGCGAGAGTATCCGCGACCCGTTTCGGGGTGACGTTGAGGATGCGGGCGTTGCCGTAGGCGTTGTCGGTGATGAGGCCCGCCTGTTGGCCGGTGAACGCTTTGGCCCGCACGCCGTGCCCGGAGATCGCGATCGCGAGCAACGCCATCGAGATCCGCTCCCCCGCGGTGAGGAGGATATCCATTTCCCGGGTGGGCGGGTGTTCAGACAGCGCCGCCGCGAGGTCGATGAGCTCATCCGTTGTATCCCCCATCGCGCTCACCACGACGACGACGTCGTGGCCCTCGCGTTTGGTCGAGGCGATGCGTTCCGCGACCCGGGCGATACTTTCAGCGTCGGCAACAGAGGATCCGCCGAACTTCTGGACGATCAAAGACACGTAAAACTCCG
>JAJYRV010000211.1 GCA_021793935.1 Actinomycetes bacterium
CGCGGATCGCCTGCCACTGATCATCCCGAAGCGAGGCGTCCGCGCGGCCGACGAGTCGGGTAAGAATCTCCGCGGCTTCCGCGCGAATGGGATGGTCAACCATTGCTCCAGGGTAGCCACTGGATATGTACCAATCGCAATGAGATCGTAACCTGAACCCCTGCCCAGAAGTAGGTTTGTGAGGTTAACTAACTCGCATGGGCACCTCATCGTTGACCGGACCCGCATGGGGGCGGGGCCTCGATCGCAGCGTGAAACTCCTGCCGCACGCGGCGCGAGAACACAACCGGGCGTTAGTGCTGCAAACGCTCATCACCCGCGGGGTTGCCTCCCGGGCCGATATCGCTCGAGAGACCGAGCTCACTCGCGTGACCGTCTCCGATCTCATGGCCGAACTCATCGCGACCGGCATCGTCGCAGAACTCGGTCTGAGCACCTCGGGGCGGCCGGGCAAGCCCGCGACCCTGCTGCAGGTCGACCCCGACGCGCGGCACCTCGTCGGGCTCGACCTTTCGAACCTCGGCGAGCTTCGCGCCGCGACGTTCAATCTCGCCGGCGAGAAACTTTGGCAGCACACCCTGGAAACCGACGCCGTGACCGGCGAGGCTGCGGCGAGCGCCGTCGTCGACCTCGCTGCTCGCGCCGTAGCCGCCGTCGAGGCGCCCCTACTCGGCGTCGGGGTGGGCAGCCCCGGCATCATCGATCCCGCGGGCACGGTGCTCACCGCCCCGAACTTCGCCTGGCAGGACTACCCCCTCGGAGACCTGCTGCGCGCCGAACTCGGCGTCCCCGTTCACATCGCCAACGACGCGAACGCCACCGTCATGGCCGCCTCGAGTTTCGACAGCAACGAGGACGACCTCATGGTCATCACCATCGGCTACGGGGTGGGGGCCGGGTTGCTTCTCGACGGCGTCCCCCGCCTCGGGCCGCGATATGCCGCCGGGGAAATCGGTCACCTCGTTGTGGGCACCGACGGCGGCCCTCCGTGTGCGTGCGGCAAAGACGGCTGCTTGGAGGCGTGGGTGTCCCAACCCAACCTTCGCCGCGCGCTCGAGGAGGCGGATTCCGAATCGGAGCGCCAGGACGTCCTGGCCGAGGCGGGCCGGCGGCTCGGAATCGTCATCGCTCCCGTCATCGGTGCGCTCAACCTCACCGAGGTGGTGGTCAGCGGACCGAGCAAGCTCCTCGAAGGTCCGTTCCTCGAATCCGCCGAGCAGGCGGTCCGCGAGCGTCTCCTCGCCGCCGTGGTCGAAGCGGTCAACATCCACGCGATGCCCGATTCCGCAGACGCCGTGCTGCGCGGGGCCGCCGCCATCGTCCTCGCCGCAGAACTCGGCGTGAGTTAGAAGGGGGTGGCAGGTTCGGCACTTGCCTCGTTCTCGACGGGCACCTCCAAAGCGGCCCCCCGATGATCGTCGCCGGCCGCGGCTGCCCGGGGTTCTTTCCGGATCCCGTACTCAACCACCGCGGTCAGCGCAGCGAGCGCGTGGGTCACTCCCGGGTGCCGTGCGCGGCGAGCACCTCGGAATTCAGCGCCGGCCACAGCGTGCCGTGCACCGAGGCGCGGAAGGATTCCGCCCCGAGGAACGCCCCCACCAACTGGCACCGCGGGTCCACCCACACGAAGGAGCCTGACTGGCCGAAATGGCCGAAGGTCTCCGGGCACGCCTCGGGGGCGGTCCAGTGCGGTTTCTTCTTCCCGCGGATCTCGTAGCCCAGACCCCAATCGTTGGGGGACTGTTTACCGAAGCCGGGCAGCACGCCGTCGAGGCCAGGGAACTGGGCCGTGCGGGCCGCGAGCCCGAGGTCGGCGGAGATGAGGGTGGGCGTGAGCATCTCGATACCCAGGGCGAGCACGTCCCACACGTTGCCACGGGCGCCGTAGGCAGCGCTGCCGTAGAACTCCACGGAGTCCATTTCCAGCGGCTCGAGCACAGCGTGATTCGTCCACTCCTGAAAGCTCATGCCGACCTTGCTGCTCACGTGCTCCTCGAGCACCTCGAAACCGAGGTTGGAGTACACGCGGCGCCGTTCGGGAGACTGGGCCGGGGCGCCGGCCTCGAATTGGAGCCCGGAGGCGTGGGAGAGCAGGTGCCGCACGGTGGAGCCCGGGGGGCCGGCTTCTTCATCGAGCGCTACCTGCCCCTGATCGACCGCGACGAGCGTCGCGAGCGCGGCGAGGGGTTTAGTGACCGACTTCCATTCGAAGACGGTGTCGGTCTGCCCGTCGCAGCTCAACATATCCGTTGCGGAGGCGACGGCGAATGCGATGGGGAAGTCGAATTGCGACAGCGTTGCGTAAGTAGCCACCACGCCAGCGTAGCCCTTTTCGCTTCTCGCGGTAGCCCCCTGCGAATCAGGCCGCGTGGGGCGCGGGGGTTTCGCCCGTCAGCGGGGGCGGGAGGCCGCGAACGTGAGCAGACCCCCGATGAGCCCGAGGTTCTTCAGAACGTGGATCTGCTGGCCCTGCCGGGTCGCGTCATCGTTGGCTTTCCAGAACGGGTGACCCGCGAGCGTCGTGGGGACCAGTGAAGCCGCCAGTCCCACGGCCGCGGCGCGCGGCAGCAGGTTGAGGGCGAGCGCGGCCCCTCCCAGGACCATCGCCG
The DNA here is from genome assembly GCA_021793935.1 of Actinomycetes bacterium. Next base: position 2,610 of record JAJYRV010000211.1, read on the forward strand.
AACCGGTGGCTCGGGTGAGTGTCTCGGGCTCCGGCAGGCCGAGCGCTGCGGTTGCCTCAACTCGCGGGCCGGGATCGGCCGCAGTTTGATATCCGAGAACCATGAAAGGCACCCCAAGGGCGATCTGCGCGATGCGGCGTGTGGCTGACATCATTCCTCCAAGCGTTCCGGGTCCCCCTTCACTGTAAACCGTCCCGAGCGGCCCACGCGGGGGTTAATGTGCATGGAATTCATGGCGCGTGCTCGCAGGAGGCTCCCAGGGCGAGCTCCACCGTCTCGTGCTGGCCGTTGCTCACGACGGTGAGGGATAGGCACATGGGCTCCGTCGTTCGCACCCCACCGGGGAAGGCATGCCACCCTCGCTCCCCGCAGGCCGGCAGGTGCAGTTCCACGACGCCGGCGTGCTCGCTGAAGTTACCCCAGGAGATGCGGGCCCGGCCCGGGTCGTCGACGTTGATGCGTGCCGACGCATCGCCGCGGGTGAGGAGCCCGAACTTCGCGAAGTACTCAAACTCCGTGGGTCCCTCCTGCGCAACGGATTGCAACGGCTCGTGGCCCGCCCGCGCTAAGGGCAGGGCAACCGCATCCAGCAGGGGCATATAATCCGGGTGCTCCTCGAGGTTGTCGAATGCGTCGATACGGTCCGCACAGTCGAGCTCTCGGGAGAGCCCTTCGCGTGTTTCCGCCTCCTGCGCCCCGGGGCGCGGTGCCTCCGGCGGCGTTCGGTCGAGGCCGCCGGCGCATCCGCCGACGGCGAATACCGCCACGATGCCAAGCACACCGCCGAGGGAGGCCAGTGTTCTTCTTTGAAACATTCTTCGCCCCTCTTGCTCCGCAGGAAGGCCCTCGTCCTTCACCCTATTAGCTATTTCGTCCGGTGATATTCACGCAGTGACCGCGCAGGCCCCCTCTGCGAGTCGTTACCTTCGCGGCGGTTGGATGTGAGCGGCGGCCGCAGCATAATCGCTCCGCCGAACCCGGGGGCTTGCCGCCCAGACGACGGGATCCTCCCCGGCCGTTATCCACAGGTTTCCGGGGCCGGGGTCTTCGTCCACAGCTGCGGGCAATGCCCTCCCGGTCCCGGGCAGCCCCTGCGACAGTCTCAAGCAGCACAGAAAGGTGCGTGAGAAATGTTTTCACATAGGAAGTGGACGGCCGCGGTCCTCGGCACCATCGTTCTCATCGGGGCGGGCGCCTGGGCGGCGCACGCTGATGAGGACCCGAGCGAACCCGCTGGGCAAGAATTCTCCATCGGGCCGCCCTCCGCGCGGGAGGTTGGCGAGGCGGGCACGATGCTCTTCCCGGTGTTCGCCTCCGCCCGAGATGACCAGGTCGCCAAGGGGGAACCGGATTTCCTCGCCTACTGCATCGAGATGGACGTGCGGGCGCGGTTCAACGTGGATGTCGAACTCGCCGAGTGGAGCCAGTTCCCGGGCGAGAACGAGTTCGCCGGGAACCGGAAGGTGCAGGAAAAGGTCGGGTGGATCATCCAGAATAGCTACCCCGCCGTCGACCTCGCGGAGCTTAGCGAACGGGCGGGAATCGACCGGCTCACCGCCGCCGAGGCGATTGCTGGGACCCAGTACGCGATCTGGCACTTCACGGATGGGGAACGGCGGCAACTCCGCCCGAATGCCGCCGACCTGCGCACCTACCTCACCGGAGAGGCGAACATAGGGCTCCCAGAACAAGAGGTACACCCAACGGTACGCGTAGAGGTGAGCGAGGGCGCGAACCGAGAACTGGGCACGCCGATCGGCCCGTTCGTGGTGGAATCCAACGTTGAGCCGATCACCGTCACCACTGACGCCGAGGCTGACCTCATCGACGGCGCGGGTGAACCGCTCGATGTGGAGAACGTTGGCAGCGGCACCGAGATCTTTCTTGACATCCACGACGGCGTCGGGCCGGGAACCGCGAACATCCTCGCCAGGGTCGATGCCGCCCAGGCGAGCGGTTCCATCCTAAAGGTCCCGTCGTCCGCGCCGAAATTCACTCATGCGCAAACCCTCATCCTCGTGACGCCGGGGACGGTGACGGCGAGGGATTCGGTAGAAA
>JAJYRV010000212.1 GCA_021793935.1 Actinomycetes bacterium
CGTCATCGGCAGGAACGCCGAGCTCTCGTGGGGTTTCACCAACCTCGCCCCCGACGTCACGGACCTGTTCGTCGAGAAGGTCTTCCCCGACTCCACGTACTTGCATGATGGGGAGCGCCTCGAGCTAGAGGAGCGGGAAGAAACGATCCGGGTCAATGGCGGGGAAGACATCACGATCACGGTCCGCGAGACTCACCACGGCCCGCTGCTGTCCGATGCGATGGCGGGAGCGAATTCCGCGATCTTCTCTCCCATCGATACCGCCCCGGAACCGAGCGGATCGCTCGCGGTCTCGCTCGCGTGGACCGCGCTCACCCCGGGCCAAACAGGAGATGCGCTCTTCGCGATTGGTAAGGCGAAGAACGCCGAGGATATCGCCCACGCGGCCGAGCTCTTTGAAGTGCCGAGTCAGAACATCGTCTGGGCAACGACCGACGGTGATATCGGATACCAGGCGCCCGGTAAGGTTCCGCTACGGAACAAAGTCTCGGGCGAGGTGCCCAGCGATGGCCGCTGGCCGAGGCCCGGTTGGGATTCCGAGTTCGATTGGCAAGGCTACGTCCCGCCCGAGGAGATGCCCGCCGTCGTCAACCCCGAGGAGGGCTTCATCGTCACCGCGAACCAACCGGTGCTCGCTCCCGGGGACACGCCATTCCTCAGCCGGGACCACGACTACGGTTACCGGAGCCAGGCGATCCGGGACGCGATCGAAGACCAGATCGCGAGTGGTGAGAAGTTCACGTTGGCGGATATGAACGATCTCCACCTCATCGACATCAACCCCTACGCGGAAATGCTCCTGCCCGCGTTGCAGGAGATCGAGGTGGACGACCCCTTCGTTGCCGAGGCCGTGGAGCTGTTCGACGATTGGGACATGCGCGCCGACGCCGATTCTGCCGCAGCCGCGTACTTCTCTGCGGTGTGGACGAACTTGCTGAGGCTCACGTTCTGGGACCAGCTGCCCGAATCGCAGCGCCCCACGGGCGGCTCTCAGTGGTTGGAGGCCGTCCGGCACCTGCTGGAGGATGAAACGAACCTGTGGTGGGATGACCGCGCGACGATCAACGTCGTCGAGAGTCGCGACGAGATCCTTCACACCGCGCTCACCGACGCCCGCACCCAGCTCACCGTGCTCATCGGCAAGGATCCGAAGAAGTGGAGCTGGGGTGAGTTGCACGACGCGGCGCCCACCCACGCGGTTCTCGGCGGGGAGGACATCCCGGGCGTCGTGCGCAGCCTCGTCAACCCGACGCCGATCGGAGTTTCTGGAGGATCGTCCATCGTCAATGCGAACGGTTGGGACGCGTCGTCGTGGCCGGACGAACGGTTCCCATCGTTCACGGTCACCGCGGTGCCCTCGATGCGAATGGCCGTCGACATGTCGGGACCCGATGAGGCGACGTGGGTGAATCTCACCGGCAACTCCGGGCATCCGATGTCGAAGAACTATTCGGATCAGTTCTCCGCGTGGGCAGCGGGAGAGACCTTCCCGTGGAACTTCAGCCGGGACGCCGTCGCGGCAGCGGCGAAGGACACGCAGATGCTACTGCCGCCCGGGGAGTGAGGGCCCGGGCTACACGAGCGCCGTGGCCGGGTGGAGCGCGCCGAGTTCCACGAACACCGCGGCATTGAGATCGAACGCGACCTGCGCTTCTGCGGCCGCCTCCTGCGCCTGATCGGGAGAAAAGGGGACGGCGTCCATCATTTCCCGGTAGCGGTCCTTGAAGACCTTGATCTTGCCCACATTGAACGTGTAGAACGTGAGTTCTTCAGCGGTGAAGCCGTAGTGGCGCTTGAGCATCGCCGCGATCGCCTGCCCACCTGAGAGGTCGCCGAGGTAGCGGGTGTAGGCGTGCGCGAGGAAGTGCGCGGGGTCGGTGATCGCCGCGAGTCGCTCGGCGTACTCGGCCGTCGCGGCCAACGGTACGATCTCGCTTCGCCAGTCGTCGCCGCACAACGTGTGCAGATCGGTACGGATAGCGTCGAGGCGCAGCACTTCGGGCATGACGAACCGCCCGACGAACGGATCGTCAGCGAACCGCTCAGCAGTCCCTTCGAGGTTCGAGTAGATCACGTAGTGTTGGCGCGCGAGATCCAGGTATGCGGACCTGCTCAACGAACCGCCCATGAGGTCGGTGACGAACGAACGGGTCTCTGCGTGCTCGTGCTGGGGGCGGGTGGCGGTGCGCAGCAGGGTGGAAAGTGCAACCATGTTGGTCCTCTCGATCTGACTTGATGTCATGATGGCACACGAGAGGAAATTAGCCAACACCGGTCTTGCGTTAATGGTCGGCGGCGCCGAGGCGAACGAACGCATCGGGGGTGATGACCCCGTCGATGCGCTGGTCGTGGTCAGCAGTGGGCAGTTCCGATTCGGTGAACTCGTCGGCGAAGATCACCGCATACACCGGAGTCGCCGGGCGCTTGTGTTGCAGCGCGCGGTCGTACCAACCCCCACCTTGACCGAGACGGTTCCCGCGGGTGTCGACTGCGAGCGCCGGTGCGAGCACGAGGTCGGCCTCCGCCAACGACTCTTCGGGTAACGAGGGGCCGAGCGGTGCCGGCGGGCGGCCGGGGGCCTGCTCCGTCAGAGGGTCGCCGGGGGTGTAGCGCGCCCAGGCGCGAGTGAGCCCAGGGCCCAGTTGGGGGAGCCGGATCTCGCAGCCCGCCTCATGCAGCGCAGACAGGATGGGGGCCATATCCGGCTCGGAGGGTTGGGAAGCGAAGGCAGCGACGACGTCGACGCCGTCGAGCAGCTCCGTGACGTGCGCGGCGATGGCTTTTCCCGCGTCGAGCGCGAGCTTCGATGAGCGCGACTTGCGGTGCGCGCGTATCTCGGCTCGAATGAGGGCTTTCGCGTCGTCGATTTCCACGTCGTCACCAATGGCGAGTGATCCTTGCGGTGTCCACATGGTTCCACTGTGCCCCAGCGCGCGCGTCTACGCCACCGTAACTGGGGGCCTTGCGCAGACGTACCACGATATGAGAATGGGTGCAGATGGGCGATGCGCGGGCGAACAGTTCGGCGAGCTAGAGGCGGGGTTGCACCGGTAGGCTCAGAGCATGTCTGAAATTTCAAAAGTTGTCATACCCGTGGCTGGTCTTGGCACCCGGTTCGCGCCCGCGACGAAGGCCATCCCGAAGGAGATGCTTCCCGTCGTCGACACCCCCGCGATCCAGTACGTCGTCGAGGAAGCGGTGGCGGCCGGGCTCACCGACGTCCTCATGGTCACCGGCCGCGGCAAGGAAGCGATCGAGAACCATTTCGACCACGTGGTGGAGCTCGAGCAGAACCTCGAAGCGAAGGGCGACTCCGATCGGTTGGCGAAGATCAATGCCTCCACCGGGCTCGCCAACATCCATTACGTGCGCCAAGGAGAGCCGCTCGGCCTCGGGCACGCCGTCAACGCCGCTCGCGCCCACGTCGCCGGTGAACCGTTCGCGGTACAACTCGGAGATGACCTCATTGACGAGCGTCACCCGATCCTGCCCGACATGGCGAAAGTGCAGGAGCAACTCGGCGGGTCCGTCATCGCACTGATGGAAGTCCCCGAGGAGCAGATTTCGCTGTACGGGTGCGCCGAGGTCGCGCCGGCGGACCCGGTGGACGGCGTGAGCGCCGAGGTGCACCGGGTGACCTCGATGGTGGAGAAGCCCGAACCGAGCGAGGCGCCCTCGAACCTCGCGATGATCGGCCGCTACGTGCTGCACCCGGCGGTCTTCGACGTGCTCGATCGTACCGCCCCCGGCCGTGGCGGGGAGATCCAGCTCACCGATGCCCTCGCCGAGCTCGCGACCATGCCTGCTGCCGAGGGCGGCGGGGTGCACGGGGTGGTCTTCCGCGGCAAGCGCTACGATACCGGCGACCGGCTCGACTACCTCAAGGCCGTCGTCCAGCTCGCCCTCGATCGGCCCGACCTCGGCCCGGACCTACGGGCGTGGCTCCACGAGTACTTGGCGGGCTAGCGGACGATGACCGAAGTACCGGACCACCTCACGCGGGTGCTCGATGTGGCCCGCCCGTTGCCCCCACTGGAGGTGCGGCTCGCCGACGCCGTCGGGTGCGTGCTCGCCCAGGACGTGCACAGCGACATCGACGTGCCCGCACGCGACCTCGCCGGTCAGGACGGCTACGCCGTTCGCAGCAGGGACGTCGAAGGGGCGGGGACGATCAATCCCGTCCAGCTCCGCGTGCTCGACGACCTGCGAGCAGGGGCGACCAACCCGGGGGCGATCGTGGATCTCACCGCCGTGCGGATCGCCTCCGGAGCGCCGGTTCCCGCGGGGGCGGACGCGGTGATCGCGCTCGATGACACCGACCGGGGGGACGCCGTCGTCAGCGTTTTCCGCGAGGTCCGCGCAGGGGAGAACATCCGCCCCGCCGCGGCGGATATCGCTGGTGGTGAGGTGGCGCTGAGCGCCGGAGTGCGTATCGATGCCCGCCACATCGCGCTGCTCGCGGGGATCGGGCGGAACCGGGTGACGGTGCACCCGCGCCCACGCGTCGTCGTCGTGTCCGTCGGCGATGAATTGATCGAACCCGGGCGCCCGAGCAGCGACGGGGACGTCTTCGATGCCAACGGTCATGCATTGGCGACGGCGGTCCAAGCGGCGGCGCCCCGCTCCACG
>JAJYRV010000213.1 GCA_021793935.1 Actinomycetes bacterium
CCTGCGGCTCCGCCTCTGCCTCGGGGGCGGGCTCGCCGAGGGGGATCACTCCCGAACCGGGGGCGGCGAAGGAGCGTACGGATTCTTCGGCGCCGGCGGGAGGCGGGGTGGTTTCCGCCGCGGTCATCTCGGGGGCGACCCCGATCGTCGCGATGGGTTCGGCGTCTTCGGTCGCCGCGGCCAACTCCTCGAGCATGTGCACGGCGTCGTTGATGACATCGGAATCGTGCGAGCGCACCCCGTGCATGAGCCAGCGCAGGATCGCCAGTTCGCTCGCGAGGACCGCGCGGGCGAGCAGGTGCTCGTCCTCCACCCCGCGAGCAGCGCCGTAGGCCTCAAGGAGGGTGTCCATTGCCTCCTCGGGAGCGGCCGCAAGAAGCGGGGCGAGGTCGTCCGCTGGGTCACCCACCTGCGCGGCGGCCCATTCGATCACACCGACAACGTTGCCGCCCGTGGTGAGGATGTGCTCGGGCAGCAGGTCCCCGTGCACGACCGTGGGCATGAACCGCCACAGGCGCACGTCCTCACACGCATCCTCCCACCGTTGCAGCAGCGAGCCCGGAACGTGCCCGGTCGCCGCTGCCTCGTCCACCTCTGAAAGCCGCCGCTCGCGGTACTCCTGGGCGGAATACGTCGGTAGCCCCGTCTCCGCGAGCACCCCGATGGGCAGCGAATGTAGCGCCGCGATCGCTTCCGCGACGCTCGTGGCCATACCCGCCAGTTGCGCCACCGACAGCGGCCGTCCCGCGATCTCGGGGAACACCATCGCCCGACCACCCTCGGGTAGCGGGGCGAAACCGGCGGGGCGGGGCACCTCGAAGGGAAGGTCGCCGTCATCAATAGCGAGGGCGAGGTTTTCCAGCAGGGCAACCTCCCCCTCCATCGCGGCCCCGGTGATTACCGACCGGGGCGCCTTGACCATCCACGCCCGGCCGCCTTCGTCGACAATCCGGGCGAGATCGAAATCGTTCGACGATTCCGCCCCTTTGGCCGCCGTTGGTTTCAAACCAGGGATGGCTACCGTGGCGAGCGCGGCGAGGGCAAGCGATGATCGGGACACGTTGCCACCGTATGGCACCGGGGCGGAGGGGAGAAGGATTACGCGCGGGTGGGTCGGAAATTTGCTCTAGCGTAGAGATGTGGATTCCGATGAACTGCCCCTCGCGCGCTCGACGATCGACCGGGATGCGCTCATCCGCACCGACCCCGGCGAGTTGCGCCGCGTGTGGGCGGATCCCCGGCTTCGGATGATGCACGTGCGCGGCAACGACGTAGCCGTGCGCGGTGAGCGGCTGGAGCTCACCGAGGTGCAAGGAGATGTGCGGGCCAGTGGTGGCCGCTCTCTCACGTGGGCCTACCTCGGCAAGGACCACCTCGGGCCGGTCATCGCGGCCCTTCACCCCGCGGGAGAGGAGGGCCCCGCGTGGGCGAGCCTGCGCGCCGTCGGGGCACTGCTGCCCGCCCGGGAAGCGGGCCTGGCCACCGCGGCGGTCGCGCTCGCGAACTGGCACGCCACCCATACCCACTGCCCCCGCTGCGGGGCCGCCACGAAGATCACGGCGTCGGGCTGGGTGCGGGTGTGCCCGGTGGATAACAGCCAGCACTTCCCGCGCACGGACGCCGCGGTGATCATGGCAATCATCGACTCCTTCGACCGGATCCTCCTCGCCCACAACGCGATGTGGCCCGCGAACCGCTTCTCCGTGCCCGCCGGGTACGTGGAACCCGGCGAACCTCTCGAAGCCGCGGTGCGCCGCGAGGTATGGGAGGAAACCGCGATCCGCGTCGGGCGGGTGGCGTATCAGGGATCCCAACCCTGGCCGTTCCCCGCCTCCCTCATGGTCGGGTTCCGCGGGGAGGCCCTGAACGCGGAACCGATCCCCGACGGTGAGGAGATAACCGAGGTCCGATTCTTCTCCCGCGCCGACCTCGCCCGCGCGGTTGCAGCCGGCGAATTGCTGTTGCCCGGCACCACCTCGATCGCCCGCTCCCTCATTGAAGACTGGTACGGGGGAGCGATCCCCGGCGCGTAGCCAGTGTGGACGGCGGATCTGAGTGTCAGAGGAAACTGGAAGAATTGCCTGTGATGACTCCCGATGAACTTCTCCTTGCCCTCGATGAGGATCAGCGCCGCGTCGCGACGGCGCTGCGCGGCCCGGTGTGCGTGCTCGCCGGAGCGGGAACCGGTAAGACCCGCGCGATCACCTACCGAATCGCCCACGGGGTGGCGACGAACGTGTACCAACCCCAAAACGTCCTCGCGGTGACCTTCACCGCCCGCGCCGCTGCCGAGATGCGCAGCCGCCTGCGGGGTCTGGGGGTGCCCGGCGCGCAGGCCCGCACCTTCCACTCCGCGGCGCTTCGGCAACTGTCCTTCTTCTGGCCGAAGGTCGTCGGTGGGGGCGTGCCCCGGCTCGTGGAGTACAAGGCGAACCTCGTCTCGGAGGCGGCCTCCCGGCTCGGGATCGACGTCGACCGCCTCACCGTGCGTGACCTCGCCGGGGAGGTGGAGTGGGCGAAGGTGAGCCTCGTGGGCGCGGAGGAATACGCGCAGGTCGCCGCGAAACTCGGCCGCACCGGTATCGCCGGCGAACCCCCGGCAACGATCGCCCGGCTGCTGTCGGTGTACGAGGACGTGAAACACGAAAGCGGGGTCATCGACTTCGAGGACGTGCTCCTGCTCATGATCGGCATGCTCGCCGAACACGAGGAGGTCGCCACCCAGATCCGCTCGCAATATCGCCACTTCGTCGTCGATGAGTACCAGGACGTCTCCCCGCTGCAACAACAGCTCCTCGACCTGTGGCTCGGGGAGCGCAAGGAACTGTGCGTCGTCGGCGACGTCTCTCAGACGATCTACTCCTTCACCGGCGCCACCCCGAACTACCTCACGAACTTCAACCGCGCCTTCCCCGAAGCGGACGTGATCACCCTCAACCGTGACTACCGTTCCACTCCGCAAGTGGTGCACCTGGCCAACGAGATCCTCGCCCGCGCCGGGCGGGAGCGGGGCGCCGGCGCCGTCGAACTCATCTCCCAACGTGAACGCGGCCCGGCGATCAAGTTCACCGAGTATGACGACGACGACGCCGAAGCTCGCGGCATCGCCTCCCGCATCGGGGAACTCATCTCGGGTGGGGTGGAAGCGGCCGATATTGCGGTGCTGTACCGCACCAATGCCCAATCGGAAGCAATCGAAGCAGCGCTCGCGGACGCCGGGATCGGCTACCAGGTCCGCGGCGGGGAGAAATTCTTTCAACGCCGCGAGGTGCGCGAAGCGATCGTGCTCATCCGGGGCGCCGTGCGCACCGCTACCGACGCGCCGCTGCCCGAGCAGGTGCGCGACGTGCTCACCGGGGCGGGCTGGACCCCGCAACCGCCCCCGCACCGGGGCGCGCTCCGAGAGCGATGGGAGGCGCTCAACGCGCTCGCCACACTCGCCGACGATCTGCACGCGCGGCAAGGCGCGACGATGCGTGAGTTCGTCGAGGAGCTCGCCGAACGTCAAGAAGCTCAACACGCTCCGGCGGTGCAGGGAATCACGCTCGCCTCCTTCCACGCCGCGAAGGGGCTCGAGTGGGAGGCGGTGTTCCTCATCGGGGTGAGCGAGGGCCTCCTGCCGATCAGCCACGCGGACACCCCCGAAGGGATCGCCGAGGAACGGCGGCTGCTCTACGTGGGGGTGACCCGGGCGAAGACCCACCTGTACGTGTCGTACGCCAAGCAACGCCCCTCGGGCCGCTCGACCCGCACCCGCACCCGCTTCCTCGATGGGATCTGGCCCGAGCCGAAGGTCGACCCGAAGACTCAACCCCGCCGTCGCCGTAGAACCCGCGCGGAGGATCTCGTGCGGGAGGCGGACGCCGACCCCGAACTCTTCGAACGCCTCCGGCAGTGGCGGGCGCGGGTGGCCGAGGAGGTCAACAAACCCGCCTTCACCGTGCTGCACGATGCCACCCTCGCCTCGATCGCGTCGGTGGAACCCACGACCCTGCGCCAACTCGCGTTGATCCGCGGGATCGGGCCCTCGAAACTCGACCAATTCGGACCCCAGATCCTCGCAGTCGTGCGCGGAGAAGACCCAGCGGAATGAGAATTTAAAAAATACTTCGGAAAATAACTTGAGCCTCCCTGTGCAGGGGGTTTAGTGTTTACGACGTTGCTGTAAGTTTTGGGCCGGGCCTAGCCAGCCGGAAGGCCCACCGAAAAGAATGAGGAGGTGAGGTTCGCATGAAGACCACGATGGTCATGGAAATTCCCACGGGAATCGGCACGGTAGCGCTCGCGAATCTCCTCCTCGAGGGAATGCGACCCCGCGTCGCCTAGCGCTCAGCTATTTCTCTCCCGCCGGTGCATCTTTCGCACCCGAGCACCACTTTTTCGGACCTTTACTTTGGAGCAACGTTGTCTACGTCGTTGGACGTCCTCATCGCGACCGAGGACCTCGACCTCACCTTGCCGTGCCAGAACCTCGACACGGTCGATCTTTGGTTCGCCGAACACGCGCCGGACCTCAAGCAGGCGCAAACCCTCTGCGGGACCTGCCCCCTGCGGGCGGAATGCCTCGAAGGCGCACTCGAGCGCGAGGAGCCCTGGGAGA
>JAJYRV010000214.1 GCA_021793935.1 Actinomycetes bacterium
TCGAGAATCGTGTACATGAACGAGGTGACCGTGATCGCCGCCATCCCGATGAGCGCGAGCCCCTTGGCCCCGTAGCGATCGAAGAGCCGGCCGGTGAACGGGGAGCTCAATCCCATGACGGCGGCCCCGGGAAGCAGCGCGAGACCCGATTCGACCGCGGGGAAACCGACCATGTTCTGCATGTACAGCGGCAGGATCGTCGTCCCCCCGATCATCGCGATGAAGGCGAGCATCCCGATGCCGGTGTTCAGGGCGAACATCCGGTAGCGGAACACCCCGACCTCCAGGATCGGCTGCTCGAGGCGCACTTGGCGCAGGAAGAACAGGAGGAGGAACACCGGGCTTGCCAGCAGCGCGCCGAGCACCGGGGCGCTGCCCCAGCCGAGGGAGCCGGCGGCGGAGAACCCGTAGAGCAGGCCGCTGAATCCCAGTGTCGACAGGACGATCGAGGTGATATCCAGCGGCGGGAATGTGCGCTCGGTGACGTTGCGCAGCACGAAGTAGGCGAAGACGAGGTCGATCAGCGCGATCGGGAGAATGATTTTGAACAGGGTCGGCCAGGGGTAGTGGTCGACGATCCAGCCCGAAAGGCTCGGCCCGATCGCGGGCGCGAACGCGATGACGAGCCCGAACGTACCCATCGCCGTCCCGCGGCGGTGCACCGGGAAGATGACGAACAGGATCGTTTGCATCAGCGGCATGATGATGCCCGCGCCCGCCGCCTGCACGACCCGGCCGGCGAGCAGCATCGCGAACGTCGGTGAGATGGCGCAGATGAATGTTCCGAGGGAGAACAGCCCCATCGCGGTGAGGAACAGGCCGCGGGTGGTGAACTTCTGGATGAGGAAGCCGGTGATCGGGATCATCACCCCGTTGACGAGCATGAAGATCGTCGTCAGCCACTGGGCGGTGTTGGCGGTGATGTTGAGATCCGCCATGAACACCGGCAACGCCGTTGCCAGGAGCGTCTGGTTGAGGATTGCGACGAAGGCGCCAGAGAGCAGAACACCGAGAACGACGTTGCGGTTTACTGGGGCGGCGCCACCCGGCATGCGGTTCCTTACGTTACGAAAATACTAGTTACGAATCAAAGAGAAAGGCCCGGAACTTCTGCAGTTCCGGGCGCTCGTAGCCCCGACCGGATTCGAACCGGCGCCGCCGCCGTGAGAGGGCGGTGTCCTAGGCCGCTAGACGACGGGGCCATTGCTTTCGCGCGTCCATCTTAGCTGATTTCCGCGCTCTGCGCTGGGGTACCAGGACTCGAACCTAGACTAACTGAACCAGAATCAGTCGTGCTGCCAATTACACCATACCCCACTGGGTATCCGATGGGGGTTTGCGCGGGGCGCACCTGTCATCTTCTACCGCTGGATGACTCTACCCGAAACTTACTCGGCGGATCAAAACGGGTGGCCGTGACTCGCCCCACACCCCTAGTGCTGGAGCAGTAGCTGCGGGAGTTGGGCGAGGGAGCCGAGCACGTGCACGCCGGCCTCCTGCGCCCCGGTGGGATCCTCGTCATGGGTCCCACCCTTCGCGTGCCCCGGGCGCCGCAACCAGGCGCCGTGCAGGCCCGCGTCCATGGCCGCGCGGGCGTCGAGATCGAATTCGTCGCCGATGTACAGGGCCTCGGCCGGCTCGACCTCGAGTTTGCGGGCGGCCTCCTGGAACACCCGCGGATCGGGCTTGCCCACCCCGAAGGTATCGAGGGTCACCAGCAGCGGGAGTTGCCCGAGCCCGGTGGCCGACATTTTCTCGCGCTGCAGGTCCGCGTGGGCGTTGGTGAGGACGCCGGTGGCGAGCCCCCGTTCCTCGACCCACCCCAGGGTGGGTGCGACGTCGGGGAACGCCGCCCAGCCGGCCCGGAAGCCCGCGTCCCAGGTCGCCACCCACGTGTGCACCTGCGCGTCGGTGGGCGCGGGGAGGCCGAGTTCGGCGGCGATGTGGCGCAGGCGCGCCTCGCGCTGCTCGTTGTAGGCGAGTTCACCCCGGGTGTAGGCCCGGTAGTGCCCGGCGACGTCGGTGCGCCATAGGTGCAGCGCGAGCGCGGACTGCTCATCGGTGATCGTTTCGTACAGCGCGCGGAAACTCCGGTCGATCGCGATCTCGAACGCGCCCCGGGCGTCGACGAGCGTGTCATCGAGGTCGAAGATGACGGCTTTGAGGCCGGTGAGGGAAGGGGCGCTGGTCGCGATGAGCGCGGCGTCGGTGGGGGCGCTAGGCACGCAGGTCCTCCGCGAGCGCTTCGAGGCGGGCGAGGGAGGAGGCCTTGCCGAGGATTTCCATCGACTCGAACAGGGGAGGTGAGACCCGGCGCCCGGAGATCGCGGTGCGCAGCGGCCCGAATGCGAAGCGGGGTTTGATCTCCATCTCCTCCACGAGCACAGCCTTGAGGGTGGCGTGCAGCGTATCGGTGGTGAAGTCCTCGAGGTCACCCAGCGCGGCGATCGAGCGCTCGAGCACCTCCAGGGAGTTCTCCCGGAGCTGCTTGCGGGCATCGTCGGCGATCTCGATCTCCTCATCGGCGCGGAAGAGGAACCCGAGCATCCCCACGGCCTCCCCCAGCAGGGTCATGCGTTCCTGCACGAGCGGGGCGCCCGCGGTGAGCCGCTCCTGTTCGGCGGCGCTGAGTTCCTCGAAGGTCCCCGCGGAAACGACCCCCGCGCCGTGCAGGTAGGGCACGAGCCGGTTCCGGAAGTCCTCGGGCTCGAGCATGCGCACGTGGGTGGCGTTGATCGCCTCCGCTTTGCGCACGTCGAAGCGGGCGGGGTTGGGGTTGACGTTCTCAACGTCGAAGGCCGCCGCCATCTCCTCGCGGGAGAAGATGTCGTTGTCCGGGGAGATCGCCCACCCGAGCAGGGCGAGGTAGTTGAGCAGCCCTTCGGGGATGAAGCCGCGGTCGCGGTGGTGGAACAGGCTGGATTCGGGGTCGCGCTTGGAGAGTTTGCGGTTGCCCTCCCCCATCACGTACGGCAGGTGGCCGAAGGCGGGCATCACTTTCGCGATCCCGATGTCGAGCAGCGCGCGGTACAACGCGATCTGGCGCGGAGTGGAGGAGAGGATGTCCTCCCCGCGCAACACGTGCGTGATCTCCATGAGGGCATCGTCGACGGGATTGACGAGGGTGTAGAGCGGCTTGCCGTTCGCCCGCACGATGACGAAGTCGGGCACGGAGCCGGCCTTGAACGTGATCTCACCGCGCACGAGGTCGGTGAAGGTGAGGTCCTCATCGGGCATGCGCAAGCGGATCACCGGTTCGCGCCCCTCAGCGCGGAATGCGGCCTTCTGCGCGGGAGTGAGGTCGCGGTCGTACCCGTTGTAGCCGAGTTTGGGGTCCCGGCCCGCGGCGCGGTGGCGTTCTTCGATCTCCTGCGCACTCGAGAAGGATTCGTACGCGTGGCCCGCCTCGAGCAGCTTCGAGGCGACGTCGGCGTAGATGTCCATCCGCTCCGACTGCCGGTACGGTCCGTGGGGGCCGCCGACTTCCACCCCCTCGTCCCAGTCCAGCCCGAGCCAGCCGAGGGCGTCGAGGAGTTGTTCGTAGGACTCCTCGGAATCCCGCGCGGGATCGGTGTCCTCGATCCGGAAGATGAACTTCCCGCCGGTGTGGCGGGCGTAGGCCCAGTTGAACAGGGCGGTTCGGATCAGCCCGACGTGCGGGGTCCCGGTGGGTGAGGGGCAAAAGCGTACGCGTACTTCACTCATGATGCCCCTAGCCTACTGGCTCCGCCCGCCTCGCCTACACTCGGTGCGTATGCACGTGTTCGCGTACGGCTCGCTGCTCAACCCCGGCTCACTCCGCGCCACCCTTGCCCACCTCGGGCTCGAGGCGTGCCTCCCGGCCCGGCTCCCGGGGTACTTGCGTTGCTTCGACGTCGCATTCCCGAACGACGGCAGTCAACCTGACAAGCGCTACGAGTTCCCCGACGGCTCGACGCCGCCGGGCGTGCTGCTCGGCAACATCCGCCCGAGCGAGCATTACGCCGTCAACGGCATCGCCATTCCGATCGACGACGGCGATCTCGACCGGCTTAACGACCGCGAGCGCCGCTACGATCTCGTGGATGTCAGCGGCCGCGCGGTCGCCTATCCCGGTGGCGGCCCGCTCGCCGGGAGGGTGCTCACCTTCGTCGGAAAACCGGAGTTCGCTGCCACGCGCTTTCCGGGCGCGGTCGCATCGCGGGCGTACCTCGATGTGATCATCGCGGGGGCCAAGCACTGGGACGCGGTGGCACCCGAGTTCTACCACCTGACGATGGCGTGCACGGAGTTCCCCGCGCCGGGCCGCATCGCCGAACTGGAACGGATCAACCTGTGACGTACCGCAAACGCTCCCCCGCAGCCCCGACCGGTTTCTTCGCTGCTGAGGCGGCGGGCCTGCGGTGGCTCGCGGAACCGGGCGTTCTACCCGTCGTTGAGGTCATCGAGGTCGCGCCCACCGAGCTCACCTTGCAGCGGCTCACCCCGAGGCCCCCGAGCGCCGAGGACGCCCAAGAGTTCGGGGCCGGGCTCGCCCGCCTCCACTCGAGTGGGGCGCCCGAGTTCGGGTTCACCCCCGGTGAGG
>JAJYRV010000215.1 GCA_021793935.1 Actinomycetes bacterium
GTCGGCCACCCCGAGCACGACCTCCACACCGGTTTCCTCCTTGACCTCTCGGATGGCGCAGGCAGGGAGGGTCTCGCGTTTATGGGGCTTGCCCTTGGGCCAGGACCAGTCGTCGTAACTCGGGCGGTGGATGAGGAGGACTTCCAACCGCTCCCGGCGCACCCGCCACACAACTGCTCCCGCGGCGTGGACCACCTGCGCCATTAGCGCGCCAGTGCGGCGGTTCGCCGCTGAGTCGTCATGAGCAGGGTGTGCAGATCGTCCAACGGCTGGCCACTTTCGTCCGTGTTCACCCGCACCCAGTACTGGCCGTGGTCCTCGTCGTGGCACAGGTGCCAGGAGGCGGTGGTCGGCGCGACGGAGAGGTCGATGAGCCCGACGAGCTCGTAGATATGTTCGGGATCGGTGATATTCACGAGCACCTCCACCCGGCGATCGAGGTTTCGGTGCATGAGGTCGGCCGAACCGATGAACACGTCCGGCTCACCGCCGTTCGCGAACGCGTAGATGCGGGAGTGTTCGAGGTATCGGCCCAGGATCGAGCGGACCCGGATGTTTTCGCTCAGTCCGGGAACTCCTGCCTTGAGGCCGCAAATCCCCCGGACGACGATGTCGATGGGCACTCCCGCCTGCGAGGCACGGTAGAGCGCGTCGATCGTCTCCTCATCCACGGCGGAGTTCATCTTGAACTTGATCCACGCCTCCGTGCCCGCTTCGTGGTGGGCGATCTCCCGCTCGATCCGTTCGATGAGCCCGCTGCGCACCGATCTCGGGGCGACGAGGAGGCGATGGAACTTGGCTTTCGGGGCATACCCGGAGAGTTGGTTGAATAGCCGGGTGAGGTCTTGGCCGACGTCGGAATCACTCGTGAGCAGGCCGTGGTCCTCGTAGAGCCGCGCGGTCTTGGGGTTGTAGTTGCCGGTGCCGATATGGCAGTACCGGTGCAAGCGGTCCCCCTCCTGGCGCACGACGAGGGAGAGTTTGCAGTGTGTTTTCAGGCCGACGAGCCCGTAGACGACGTGCACGCCGGCTTGTTCGAGTTTGCGCGCCCAGGAGATGTTCGCCTGTTCGTCGAATCTCGCTTTGATTTCCACAATCGCAAGCACCTGCTTGCCCGCCTCAGCGGCATCAATAAGGGAGTCGACGATCGGGGAGTCGCCAGAGGTGCGGTAGAGCGTTTGTTTGATCGCGAGAACGTGCGGGTCCGCGGCCGCCTGGGCAAGGAACTGCTGCACGCTAGTGGAGAACGAATCGTAGGGGTGGTGCAACAGGACGTCGCGGGCGGAGATCGCCCCGAAGATGTCGACCGGGGCGGAACTTTCGACCGGGGCGAGCTCTTTCGCCGTCGTCGGAATATACGCGGGGTACTGCAGCTCCGGCCGGTCGAGATCAGCGATGATGTTCAGGCCGGTGAGGTCGAGCGGGGCGGGCAGCTCGTAGACGTCCGCTTCGCTGATTCCGAGCTCGCGGATGAGCATCTCGCGCAATTTCCCGGGGAATCCTTTGGCCAGTTCGAGGCGAACCGGGGGCCCGAACCTGCGGCGCAGGAGCTCCTTCTCGAGAGCTTTGAGGAGGTTTTCCGCGTCGTCCTCCTCCACTTCCAAATCCTCGTTCCGGGTCACGCGGAACACGTGGTACTTCACGATGTCCATCCCGGGGAACAGGTAATCAAGGAAGTGGGCAATGACGTCTTCGATGGGGACGAAGGAGGAGTACTGAACCTCGTTGTCCATCTCGGTTGGGTCGTGGGGCCGGCCGCGGACGTCCACCGCGAGGAACCGCGGGAACAGTTGCGGCACCTTCACCCGGGCGAAGTGCTCGCTGCCGGTGCTCGGGTTGCGCACGACGACGGCGAGGTTGAGCGAGAGCCCGGAGATGTACGGAAACGGGTGCGCGGGGTCAACCGCGAGCGGGGTGAGGACGGGGAAGATGTTCCGGCGAAAGTACTTGTGGAGCCGGTCCTGTTCGGACTCGGAAAGGTCGTCGAAGCGGACCAGAGTGATATCGGCTCCCGCAAGCTCCGGTTGCACGTCTTCGGCGAACACCGCGGCGTGGCGGGTTGTGAGTTCGTGTGCTTTGGCGCTGATCGCGTCGAGCACTTGGCGCGGGTGCAAGCCGGAGGCGGCCGCCACGGCCATCCCGGTGGCGATGCGCCGTTTCAGGCCAGCGACCCGGACCATGAAGAACTCGTCGAGGTTGGAGGCGAAGATGGAAAGGAACCGGACCCGCTCGAGCAGGGGAAGGGACTCGTCCTCCGCGAGCTCAAGGACGCGCTCATTGAATGCGAGCCAGCTCAGTTCCCGGTCGGCGAACCGGTCGGCGGGTAGGTCCGCGCTGGTTCCGGCCGCGGCCTCCTCGGCGAGGTCGGCGCGGTCCACCGGGGTCATTTCGCTCGTGCTCACACGTGCACTTTATAACGCTAACCTTCCCCGCGCACTCGATTCCCAGGGCAGGCACCTCACGTGTATTGGACGTGCGTGATGGCCCGGGTGAATCCGTAGCGTGTGTAGGTCGCCAGCGCGGGGGCGTTATCCCCCTCGACGTATAGATCCATCGTCTTCACCCCGAGCGTTGCCATGTTGGCAAGCGCGTATTCGGTGAGGAATTTCCCTACCCCGCGGCCCTGCGCCGCCGGGGACACCCCAAGCACGTAGATCTCGGCGGTATCCGCACCTGCTTCCCGCTTCACCCACATATATCCGAGTAGCTCCCCGCTCTCGTCGCGGGCGAGCCAGAACACTCGCGGGTCGAACCATGGTTGGGAGAGCCGTTCCTGCAGATCCGCGTGGGTGAGCCGGCCCTGCTCGGGATGATCAGCGAAGGCCGCGGCGTTGACGGCGAGCCAGTCCGACGCGTCGGCCTCGGTGAAGGTCGTCAGCGTGATCCCGGCCGGCACCTGCGGGATCCCCGCGCGGGAGTCGAGGTCGGCGGTCATGTACACAAGTTCCCGGGTGGGGCTGAGGGAGCGGCTGCGGGCGAGTGCTCGCGCTCCCTCGAGATCCCCGTGGGCCCAGATCGCTGCTCGAGCATCCCGCGCTTTCACCGCATCCAGGAGTGCCCCGCCGATGCCGTTTCGCCGGTATTGGGGGTGCACCGCGAGTTCCGCGGAGTGGCGGTCGATCTGGCCGTAGGCGACGATGGTGTCAAGCTTCGTCAGCAGCAGGTGGGTGACTGAAGCGGAGCTGAGGTTGAACAAGGTCTGTTCACCGAACGCGTCGATGCCATCTGCTTCGGCGACGAGCGCGGCGAACTCCTGCACCGGGGCAATATGCTCCGGGGTGAACGGGGTGAAGTCGGGGGTCAATCGAGCCGTCCCGCCCGCCACATTCCCGCGGCCTTCTCGAACTCTTCCGCCCGGTTTTGCAACACTGAGGCGTGTCGGGTGAGGCGAGTGGCGCGCTGCCCCTCGTGGGCGTCCGCCTCGAGTGCGGCGCCGGTGGCGAGGACGCGGCAGAACGCGCCCGCGCGTTCGAGGGTGACGGCGAAGTCTCCCCGGAAGACCCCGGAGAGAACCGCGTCGACTCCCGTGCGCACTTCTTCGGGGCCGGGGAGGTGGGCGAGCCCGGCGATGACTTCATCGACCTGCGCGTTCTTGGCGCCGAGCCGGAAGTGTACGGACATGACCTCGCCGTCCTCCTTCGTCCATTCCCGCAGCAGGTAGAGCCGCCAGAGGATGCCCGGCAGAGTGGTCGCCGGGCTGTCCGCCCACATCCCGGCGACGATGTCGATACCTTCGGTGTCGACGAGGGTGATGAGCCGCTTCACGAGCTCTGCGTTGCCGGAGTCCGCCCGGCCCCCGGAGACGATCGCCCCGGCGGTCATGTGGGCGACGTCGGAGCGGGTGGAGGGATCGACGTCACCGATGATGCGCTCGGCGCGTTCTTCAGTCAGCATTGCGGGCCTGCGAAAACGAGTCGTCACTAGTGTCCTTTCCGGGCCAGGTTCGGGGCGTGGCCGCCTCTTACGATACGTGCCGGGCCGGTGATACGCGAGTGAGCAATGCCACGGTTAGCCGAAGGGGAAACCTTCGCCCCGGTAGGTTGCCACGGTGGCTTCGACCGTTGCGCTCTCGGCGCCGGCCACGCCGCGCACGAGGTGCACCCGGGCAAAGTGCTCCATAAGCTCTCCGGCTTTCGCGTGCCGGAACCACACGCGATCCCCGATCCTGGGTTCGTCGCCGACGTGGAACCGAAGCGGGGTCTGCACCTCACCGGCCCCTTCAGTGCCGACGTAGCGCCCGGCGAGCGGGGCCGGGGCGCGATCTGGGCCGGTGGGTCCGGAGGCGATGTACCCACCGCCGAACGCGGTCGCATACCCCGGCGCGGGGCGGCGAACGACGTCGAGTCCGAAGTATGCCGCCGGACGGGGCGAGAACGTGGAGTAGTGGTCGAACAGGGTCGGCACGAACAGCCCCGATCCCGCCGTCACCTCCGTCACCGTCGCGGCCGCCGCGGTTTCGGCAACGCTGCCCGAGCCGCCGCCGTTGACGAGAAGCGGCTCGCCGCCGATCGCGGCGCGGACCGCGCCGGTGACCTCCTCCCGGCGGGTCTGC
>JAJYRV010000216.1 GCA_021793935.1 Actinomycetes bacterium
AACCTTCACTCAGTCCTACATCGTCTCCAACGGGACGGGGGGACCTGTCGATTCCACCCTGTTCTACACCCTGTACCTCTACCAGGAAGGCTTCGGTGCCTACCGAATGGGTTACGCCTCCGCGCTGGCGTGGCTACTGCTCCTCATCATCGCGGGGATGACAGCGGTGAACTTCTTAGCCTCCAAGTATTGGGTGCATTACGATGACTAGCTCACCTTCTACCGTCGCAGAGAGGCGCAGCCTCTCCGAGCTTGCTGCCGCCGTGCCGGAACGGCCGTTGCCTTCCCCGTGGCCCCGGCGTATCCGGTCGATCGTCAAACACGCGGCGCTGATCGCTGCCGGGTTCGTGATGATCTACCCCCTCTTGTGGATGATCGCGAGTTCGATCAAGCCTGGCGCGTTGATCTTCCGCGAACCAGGCCTCATTCCCGGGGCCTTGGAGCTGGAGAACTACTCGCACGGCTGGAACGCGCTGTTGCATCCGTTCAGCCACTACCTCATCAACTCATTCATCATCGTGCTCGGATCGGTGCTGGGGAACCTCGTTTCCTGTTCCCTCGCGGCATATGCCTTTGCCCGCCTCAACTTCCGCTTTCGGGGATTGTGGTTCGCGATCATGCTCATGTCGATCATGTTGCCGATCCACGTCATCATCGTGCCGCAGTATGTTCTGTTCTCCGAGCTCGGGTGGATCAACACCTTCCTGCCCCTGATCGTGCCGAAGCTCCTCGCGACGGACGCGTTCTTCGTGTTCCTCATGGTTCAGTTCTTTCGCGGCATTCCCCGGGAGCTGGACGAAGCGGCGCGGATTGACGGCGCAGGGCATGGCCGAATCTTCTTCAGAGTGATCCTGCCGCTGAGCCTGCCCGCGCTCGCGACAACGGCGATTTTCACATTCATCTGGACCTGGAATGACTTCTTCTCGCAACTGATCTTCTTGACCGATCCAGAGATGTACACCGTTCCTATCGCGCTTCGATCGTTCCTCGACTCCACCGGTGAGAGTTCGTGGGGGCCGATGTTCGCGATGTCGATCGTTTCCCTGATCCCCCTATTTCTGATTTTCCTCTTCGGCCAGAAGTACCTAGTCAAGGGCTTCGCCACTACCGGAATCAAGTAACCAGCAACCTACAGAAACAAAGGAGTAGTAGTATGCGACCCCAACGTAGATTTCGCTCATCGGTGAGATGGGCGGCGCTGTTAACCACGGGAGTGCTCGCGTTGTCCGCGTGTGGACAGGCGGACAATCTCGAAGATTCGACGGATGAAGCGGCTGGCGGCGAAGCGGATACTGAAGCGGCTGACGGTGATACCGACGGCGAGGCGACCATCCGATTCTCGTGGTGGGGCTCCGATTCGCGCCACCAGATGAACCAAGAGGTCATCGACCTGTTCGAGGAACAGAATCCCGACATCACGGTAGTGCCCGACTACACCGACTGGGGCGGGTACTGGGACAAGCTCGCTACCCAAACTGCCGGTGGTGACACCCCTGACGTGATGATGCAGGAAGAACGTTACGTCCGAGAATACGCGGACCGAGGGGTGCTTGCGGATCTCACGGATGTGGGTATCGACACGAGTGGGATCGATGATTCGGTCCTGGCAAACGGGGAGTTCGACGGCGGTCTGTGGACGATCCCGACTGGGGTGAACGCGAGAACGTTCGTGACCGATCCCCAGATCTTCTCCGATGCCGGCGTCGACCTTCCCGACGATACGACGTGGACTTGGCAAGAATTCCACGACACGATGGTCGCCGTCAACGAGGGTTCTGATGACCTCCACGGTGCCCAGGACTTCGGTTTCCTCGACTCTGACCTTCAAATCTGGCTCCGCCAGCACGGACAGTCTCTCTGGGACGACGACGGCAACATCGGTTTCGACGCCCAGCTCATGGCCGACTTCTGGCAGATGAGCCTCGACTTGCACGACGACGGCGGCGCACCGGACGTAAGCGAATCATTAGAAGTGGACGCGGCCGGGCCCGAGCAATCCTTGGTCGCGCTCAACACGGGCGGCACCGCTCGGTTCTGGAGCAACCAGCTCGGCGCGATCTCGGGTGCAGCAGGCCGCGACCTCACGCTGCTGCGTTTCCCCGGGGAAACCGAATTCGAGCGTACGGGGATATACCTCAAGCCCGCGATGTCGCTCTCGATGTCGGAGAACACCGAGCACCCCGAAGCGGCTGCGAAGTTCATCGACTTCATGCTCAATAGCCCGGAGGTCGGAGAAATCATCCTCACCGATCGCGGCCTACCGGGCAACCTTGACGTTCGCGAACACATTCTGGGTGACCTCAGCGACGCGGACCAAGTCGCCGCAGACTTTGTCGCCGATGTCACCCCGGACATCGTTGACGCCCCGCCACCACCGCCGACCGGCGCGGGTGAGGTCGCGGACATCCTTGCCCGTTACAACGAGCAGGTGATGTTCGGTCAGATGAGTCCCCTGGATGCAGCGGAAGCCTTCATCGACGAGGCGACTGCGGCAACCTCGGGGTAATAGGCGCGGGTCGTGTCCGACCGGCCTCGGACACGACCCGCTCTCCTTCTCTTCGCACCTGCGACCGGTGGGAGGGTTGGCAGAGCGGGAAGGCGCCGCGGCGGCCATGGCGTGCTCGCTCGCCTTGTAGACTCTGGTTTCAGATTTGTCATAGAACGGACTGATTCATGGCGACCATCCACGATGTAGCCCGTGAGGCAGGTGTGTCGATCGCGACCGTCTCGCGATCCCTCAACGGTCGTGCGCGCGTGAGCGAGAAAACCCGCGCGCGAGTCCTCGAGGTCGCGGCGGCCCTGGAGTTTCACCCCAACCGAGCGGCACGTGGCCTCGTCACGGGCAAGCTCGGCAACGTCGGGGTCCTCGTGCCCGATCTCACGAACCCGTTCTTCACACCGATCCTCGCCGGTATTGAAGAGGTCGCCCAAAGCCGGGATATGGGCGTGTTCGTCGCCGACACCCGGGAGGATGTTGACGCAGAAGGCAGGCTCATCACTCGCTTGAGTCAGCAGGTGGACGGCGTGGTCCTCGTCGCCTCGCGGATGGACGAGGTGGACCTCCTAGATCTGCGGATCAAAGACAAAGCCGTCCTCGTCAACCGGGTGGTCCGGGGAATGTCCTCCGTCGCTATTGATGCCTATCAGGGGATGAGCGAACTCGTCGACCATCTGGGAGAACTCGGCCACACCCGCATCGCCTACCTCGACGGGCCCTCACGTTCCTCACTGGGGAGGAGCAAACGGCTGGGCCTCGCTGACCGCGCAAAAGAGTTGGGCATCGACCTCATCGTCTTAGGGCACCGACAGCCGACGTTTGCTGCGGGGCGGGAATCGGCCGAGGAGGTCCGTTCTCTCGATGTCACGGCCGTCGTAGCGTTCGATGACCTTATTGCCTGGGGCCTCATTACCCGCCTTCAAGAACTCGGTGTCGAGATACCCCAGGAACTCTCCATCGCCGGTTTTGACGACTCGATCGAGGAGGGCATGGTGCGGCCCGCGCTCACGTCCGTTTCACCGCAAGGCACGTCCCTTGGTATCCGAGCCATGGATCTCCTCCTCGACCGGCTTCAACGACCTGCGGCGCCCGCCTCGGTGGAGATGCTCGGCTGCATCGTCAAGAAGCGTGATTCCACCCGATCGATTCTGGCGTGAGCCCCGCCCCGCTCGTTACTCCCGTACGGATCGAGTGACCGCGGCACCGCAATGGCTCCTCACCGACGGTGCCATCGCCAGCCAAGCTCACCCTGATCGGGTCCTTCGAGGAAAGCCCCTCGTGCCGATCTTTCGACGTGCCACAGCCGGATCCCAGCGCCGAGAATGACATTAGGGTTGCTTCTTCTTGGGTTTTCAGCAGCAACTCCATTCTCGAACAACCCCAATCCCATTCTCGACCGATCCAACCCGGGCGGCCTCGGGATTCCAGCACCCATCGCCGTCTCGGCACAAACGCAGCGCCTCGCAGTTGACGCGAAAACGTTTACGCATTACATTTGAGAACGAGATTCTCGACAGGTGTGTCAACGAAGATTTACCTCTTCGCCTGTTCCCCTATCTGAAGGACGCATTATGACCCTGGCAAACCCCGCGGCGACGTTGAGCATCGTTGGAACGGGTGCGCAACGGCGGCTGATCGTCGAGAGCAGTAGCGACAAACTGTTGGACCGCTTTGAAGGGAAAGCTACTTCGCCCGGGGTGCTCGAGGGGCCGCTCTCGCCAGAAAATGCCGAGTCGGCTCGGAATGCGTTTCCCCACCTTGCTCCGCAGCCGGTCGGACTGTCGACCTCGGCGGGAACCGGGGACCGGTTGGGGCTGGCAACACCCGGCCACGTTGCTGCGTTCCAAGAGTCGGGAACGCAGCTGGTTCCGGTCTTCGCCCAGCAGTCCGCGCGGGAGATGGACCGGGTCGGCAGAGCCCCGCGGGCCGTCATCGACGACGCCACCTTCGGGGCGATCGAGGGCGGTTGGGAAGGGCCGATGGCTGCAGACGCCGATCACCTGAAAACCACGGCAGATATCGACAGGTGCCTCGCGGCCGGCTT
>JAJYRV010000217.1 GCA_021793935.1 Actinomycetes bacterium
TCGATCTCCAGCACCCGGTTCATCCGCCCCATATCCATCGAGACCACGAGACGGGTCTCCTTCGGCTGCGGGGTGAGAGAGCCGGAGATGTTCGACCCGCCGCCAAAGGGGATGAGCACCGCGTCGATCTCGGCGACGTAGTCGACGAGCGCGCGCACCTCTTCCTCGTTCGCGGGGTAGACGACGACGTCGGGCACGCGGGGCAGGTGCCCGGCGCGGACGAGCACGAGGTCGCGCAGGCCCTTGCCGTAGGTGTGGATGACCCGCTGCATGTCGTCGGTGAACACATGGTGATCTCCGACGATCTTGCGCAGCGCCTTCTCGTCGCCTGAGCCGAGGATCGATTCGGGCACCTGCAGGTCGGAGAACTCCGGCGGTTCGGCACTCGGTTCGGAGAGGTCGATCGCGGTCTGCTCGAGCACGAACGGGGCGAAGGCGGGTTTGTCGTCGTAGGTGAAGGCGATGCCTTCCACTCCCCAACCCCACCATTTGTGATGCGTGACGTCGCTCATGAGTCCTCCTGTTTCGGCTCCGATGCCTGGTCGGTTGCGTTGGTATCGTGTGGCGGTGGCGGCGCGGGATCGATCGGGGGCGCATCGACGACGTCGGGGCCCACCCCGGCTTCGACGGTTCGGGTTTCCACCATCGCCCGCACGCGTTGTTCGATTCGGTCATTGAGGTCGGTGAGTGCTTCACCGGATTGCACCCGTACGGGCTGGCCGATGAGTAGCCGTACGGGCTGGCGGCCGGGTTTGGGCCACGAGCTGCCCACGGGCATCGCCTCATGCGCGCCGATGAGTCCGACGGGAACCACCGGGACCCGCAGCGCACGCGCGAGCGCCGCGGCCCCGGGTTTGAACCCGGCCATCGCCCCGGTACGGGAGCGGGTGCCCTCGGGGAAGATCAGTAACGGAACGTCCTGGCGCAGGAGCGAGATGCTCAGCCCCGCACGTTTGGGTTTCCCCCCGCGCCCGGCGCCGCTGCGCCGCCCGTCCCGCTCGACGGGGTAGGAGTTGAAAAACACCGAGGTGAGGGTCGAGCGCCACTTCTGGGAGTAGAAATAGTCGGCGGCCACCGCGGTCGCGAGGTGCTTCGTCAGCGGGTAGGGCAGTGAGGAGATGAGGACGGGCGCATCGAGGTGGGAGGAGTGGTTCGCCACGAGAATGAACGGGCCGGTGAGCCCGTCGACGTTTTCCTTGCCCTCCACCTGGATGGAGACCACCGAGTTGATCACCCCGCGCAGGATGACCCGCTGGGCGAAGCGGCGCATCAGTCTGTGCCAGGCCCAGTGGTAACGGTCGGTGGGTTTACCGCTCATCGCGGCCCTTCTTTATCTGCCCCGTCGCCCACACGACCCCGGGGCGGGGGGCGTAGGAAGCGAGGAGCGCCAGCAGTTTGAACCGCTTCGAGGGCACGACCCTGTTCTTCCCCTTCTCCACAGCTTTCAGCGTATCTTCTACGACCCGGTCCGCGGACAACCACAGCCAGGAGGGGATCGCGGAGGCGTTCACTTTCGCGCGGGAGTGGAACTCGGTGCGCACCCAACCGGGGAGCAGGGTCATCACCTGCACGCCCGTGCCCCGCAGCTCCAGGGCGAGAGCGTCGGAGAAGGTGTTCATCCACGCCTTGATCGCGGAGTAGTTGTTCATCGCGATCATCCCGGCCACGGAGCCGACGTTGATGATGATGCCCCGGCCCCGCTGTGCCATCACGAGTCCCGCCGCGGCGGCGAGGCGCATCGGAGCTTTGACCATGAGGTCGACGCCGTGCAGGTGGGGGGCGAGGTTCGTCGTCACTGACGGTTCGTGCAGCCCGGAGCCGGCGTTGTTGACGATGATGTTGATCTGCGGGTCCGCCCCGATCCGCGCCTCGACGGTCTGCACGCCCGCGTCGGTGGCGAGATCGGCGGCGAGGATCTCCACCTCGACCCCGTGCTCGCGGAGTTCGCGGGCGGCCTCGTCCAACCGGGATTCGGTGCGCGATACGAGCACGAGGTCCACTCCGCGCCGGGCGAGGGCGTGGGCGAAGGCGTAACCGATTCCCGCGCTGCCACCGGTGATGAGGGCTCGACCGGTGATTACCGTCATAACTGGTCTCCCTTGCGCAGCGAGTGCAAGATGGAGGCGAAGGTGCCATCGACCGTCGTCGTCCACGAATGCACCGGCCACCGCTTGGCGCTGGCGTAGCGGTACAGGGAGGAGTCCGGGTTGACGACGGCGGGGTTGCCCACGACCTCCAACCATGGGCGGTCGGCGTAGGTGTCGCCGTAGGCGTAGGAGGCGGCGAGATCGAGGCCCCGCTCGCGCGCGTACCGTTGGATCCAGGTCGCGCGGGCCTCGTCGACGAGCGGGGAGCGGGCGAGGTGCCCGGTCCACAGCCCGCGCCCGTCCACTTCCATCTCCCCGGCGACGATCTCGTCGAACAGCCCGGAGAGGGGTTCGACGAACACATCGATCTGGCCGGTGATGAGCACGGTGCGGTGCCCGGCGGCGCGGTGTTTGCTGATCTGCTCCACGGCTTCCTTCAGCAGCCGCGCGCGCAGGCGGGGGGCGATCCGGGTGGCGATGACCTTGCGGAGCTCCTCCTCGTTCACCCCCTCATATCGGCGCATGAAGGTGCGGATGAAGTCGCCCCGGTCGCGCAGCTCCGCCTGCAGGTAGGTCGGGGATTTCGCGACCATCGAGGTGAGTTCGCCCAGCGCCCGGCCCTTGCCGGTCGCGAGCGCGACCCACACGTAGTGTTCGAGGAGGTTCGCGGCGGCGACGGTGCCGTGCATGTCGAAGACCGCGAGCACGTCGGTGCGCTGGGGGAGGCGGGCCTCCCCGCCGCCGGAAACGGGCGAGCGCTTGCGGCGCGCCCGGGTGAGGCCGGGGACGTTCGGGATGTGCACCTCGGCGAGGTAGTGGTCCCAGTCGATCACGGTGATGTCGAAGCCGTGTTCTGCCCGCTGGTCCTCGGGGATGGCGAGGTGGAGCGCGCGGGTGTTCGCGTCGTCGAAAACCACTTCGGTCTGTGTGTAGGGCTGGTACAGGTCGGTGAATTTGCGCAGCGTGCCGAGGTCGCGTTTGGCTTTCGCGATGACCGAGAGCCACTTGCGGGTGGTCGGGTTCGCCGGCAGGTAACCGATGCCCCGGTCCGCGACGTCGATCCCCACTTCCCGGCGGCGAAGGGAGCGCTCTACCCGCGGCCCGTTGGGGAAGGACCAGTTCGGTACTTGGATGAGGGAGCCCTCGTCGTCACGCAGGGGGTTGGCGGAGAAGTAGCCGCGGACGATGCGCAGCAGCTGACCGAACCGCAGCGGGTTCCGGATCCCGGAGGCGACCTGGTAGTAACGGGGTTCGTTCACCTCCGGCGGGTTCGCCGCGACGGCGAGGATCGCGTTGACGACGTGATCGACGGGGATGACGTCGAGGATCGTGTCCGCGAGCGCGGGAAATTCCGGCAGCATGCCCCGCCCGTAGGCAGCGATGAGGGGATCGGCGACCTTGAACCCGTCGATCCAGCCCGGGTAGGGGTGGGCAGCGGAGGATTCGATGATCGTCGGGCGCACGATCGAGAGCCGATGCTCCGCGCCCCACAGGTCTTCCGCGACCCGTTCCCCGAGTGCCTTGGTGAAGGTATACACGTCGGGCCAGCCCAGACTCTGGGAGCGGATCCGGCCCGCCTGCACGAGCCGTTCGTCCACCCATTCCTGGCGGAGCTCCTCCGCGGCATGGGCGACGGCTTGGGCACCCGCGCGGCGGTGGGAGGCGCGGGCCTGTTTGAGCAGCGGGCGCAGCACCTCGGCGCGGCGGGAGGCCGATTCCGCGTCCGCCCGGGCCGCGATGGCTTTGCGGGTCTCCACGACCCGGTCGACGTCGTGTTCGAGGCTGCGTTCCTCTGCGACCCCTTTGCGCAACCCGGCCACGTAACAGGTGGAGACGTGCACGACGTGCGGGTCGGACCCAGAGGCTCGCAGCGCCTCATATAGGGAGACGGGGCCGGCGACGTTCGCGGCGAACGCTTCGTCGATCGGGGGGTCGAAGGAGACGGTCGAGGCGGAGTGGACGACGACGTCGATGTCGCCGGGTAGCTCCGGCACGTCGCCGAGGTCCCCTTCAATGACCGTGACGCGGCGGGCGATCTGCCGCTCCGCTTCCTCCTCGCCCACGCGTTCGCGCCAGGGGGCGAAGCAGGGTTTCCGGAGGAGTTTGCCGATGCGCAGTTCGCCGCTGAGCGCTCCGCGAGGCCGAACGAGGACGGAGATCCGGGTGGTGGGATACGCCGCGAGGAGCTTTTCAAGGACGGCCTGGCCAACGAACCCCGTAACACCGGTGATGAACACGTGAGCATTGCGCAAGGAACTGGACACCTGCGACACTCTATCCGACTCAGCTGAGGTGGCGGTCATTGCCTTCTCCTGCGCCGGAGGGTGAAACGGGCGGGGTCGAGGCCCGCACGGTGACGGACAGAGGTAGCTCCGGGGCCGGCCCATCGGAGTCGATCGCGAGCGCGGCCGCTTGGTAGCCAAGTTCGGCGAGCGGGATGTGCACGGTG
>JAJYRV010000218.1 GCA_021793935.1 Actinomycetes bacterium
AGGGCGGTATCTCCGCCGGAATTGATTACCGCCACCCCCGCTCCCTCGTCGAGCTGTTCTTACCGGGCGACGACGATGCGTGGGAGGCGGACCTGCTCGCCTGGCAGGTGCTCGCCGTCGTCGACGCCAACGCCCAGCACGCGTGGCTGCGCCCGCTGGCGGCCCACTTGGGGATCGACGCCGACGGGCAGGCCGATCCGGAGCGCACCCGCCGCCGGTACCGGGTCGCCCGGCGAATCGCGGAACTATTCGCCGCCTACGCCAGCGAACGCCCGGACATGCTCCGCGCCTGGCTCACCGGCGATGAGGGGAGCCCCGCCCGTCCGCCCAAGGACCTAGCGTGGCAGCCGCCGCTGTTCCGCGCGCTCGTTTCGAGGCTCGGATCAGTACCGATGCCGCTGCGCGCCGAGGAAGCGCTCGAGCGCGCGTGCTGGGCGGGCCATAGCCGGGTGCACGTGTTCGGTCACGCGCGGCTGGCCAACCCTGACCTCGCCTTCCTTGCCGAGCTCGGCGCGCACACGCACGTGCACCTGTGGCTCCCACACCCGAGCCCGGCGCTGTGGGATACGCTCACGCACGCTTCGGCCGGTACCCCGGGCGCGGTGCCGGGCGCGGCATCGCCCCGAGGCGAGGATGACGCCGCGGCAGCGGTCAATCCCCTGTTGCGCGGTTTAGGGCGGGAATCGCGCGAACTCGCCCTGCGGCTCCGGCCCCTGGCCGCCGAAGCGAGGTACTGCTCGCACGAGCCCGAAGGCACTCCGCCGGCCTCGACCCTGCTGCAACAACTCCAGGCAGATGTCCGTGCCAACCGGGAACCCGACCCCGCCGCCCGCCCGGCCGATCCGGACGCTTCCGTGCAGGTGCACGGGTGCCACAGCAAGAGCCGCCAGGTGGAAGTCCTGCGGGAAGTGCTGACCGGCCTCTTTGAGGACGACCCGGATTTGGAGCCCCGCGACGTGCTCATCCTATGCCCCGATGTCGAGGAGTATGCGCCGCTGCTGCACGCGGCCTTCGGCGCCCTCCCGGGTGCGGCGCATCCCGGGCACCACCTGCGCGTAGGCATCGCCGACCGGGCCCAGGCCGCCACGAACCCGCTCTTCGAGCTTGCTGAACTGCTCGCGGGATTCGTCGGCGGGCGGGTGCGCAGTAGCGAACTCCTCACCCTGCTCCACCGGGAGGAGGTGCGGCGCAGGTTCCGCTTCACGAGCGCCGACGTCGAAGATCTCAGCACCTGGATCGGCGAATCCGGGATCCGCTGGGGGTTCACGGCCGGCCATCGAGCGGCCTTTCACGTGCCCACCGCACAGAACACGATCGAGGCGGGCCTGTCTCGGTTGTTACTCGGGGTCGCGATGCCTGCGGAGGGCGGCACCGTCAACGGGGTGGTGCCGCACGACGTAGAGTCCACCGACATCGACTTGCTCGGGGCCTTCGCCGAACTGCTCCAGCGCCTCCGCGCCGGCATCGAGCGGCTCGAAGAAGCCGTGAGCGTCGAAGAATGGACGACGGCGCTGGCCGACCTCGTCACCGCGATCGCGCGCCCGGAGCACGAATGGCAACACAGCGGGTTTGCCCGCGCGCTCGCGCGGGTTGCTCGCGCCGGGGCTGCGCCCGCGTCGGTAGCGGACTTCCGGGAAATCCTGCACGAGCTGGCCCGGCCCCGCTCGTCCGCAGTGAACCTCTCGACCGGGGCGATGACCGTGGCCACGTTGGTGCCCATGCGCTCCATCCCCCACAAAGTGGTGTGCCTCATCGGGATGGATGACGGTGACTTCCCCCGCGCGCCGGCCTTCGACGCCGACGACCTCCTCCGCCGCGCCCCGCTCCTCGGTGAGCGAGAGGCCCGGATTGAAGATCGCCAGCTATTCCTCGATGCGCTCATGTCAGCCACCCAGCGCCTCATCGTCACATTCTCCCGGGCGGGAGAGAACCGGGGCGAAGAACGCTACCCGGCGATCCCCGTCGTCGAACTCCTCGACGCGATGTCGCACACCACCGGGGTTGAGGCAGAAGCGTTCCTCACCGATCATCCACTGCACCCCTTCGACCGCCGGTACTTCAGCGGCGAGGGCGGGCTATCGAGTTTCGATTCGGCGGCCGCGCTCGCAGCAACCGCGCGCACGACCCCGGCCCCGCCCCCGCCGTTGCTGCCCGCACCGGTGCCTGCCCTCACCCTCCCCGACGTGCCACTTGCGGAACTGCGGCGTTTCTTCGCCGACCCCGTCGCGGCGTTCATCCGGAGCCGACTCGACGCCCGCGTCGGGGAGGAACCCCGCCCGGTTGCCGACGACATCCCGGTCTCCCTCAGGCCATTGCAATCGTGGAAGGTCGGGGATCGCCTCCTTGCCCGGGAACGCGACGGCGGGCTCGACGAGTCCTTCCTCGCCGATGAACTGCTTCGCGGCGAACTGCCGCCCGCGGCGTTAGGCCGCCAGCACCTTGCCGACCTCTCCGGCCGGGTGGCCGAACTCGCGCAAGCTGCTGCTCCCTACTGCGCTGAACCCGCCCGCATGGAGCAGATATCCGTACTCATCGGAGGCACGAGGGTCACCGGCAGCGTGCGCCACGTGCACGGGGATCGGATCGTTCGCGTCGCCTACTCTCGTCTCGCGGCCAAGCATCGGTTCAGCGCGTGGATCGACCTCCTCGCGCTCGCGTTGCAGGACCCAAATCGGGACTGGGAGGCCGTCATCATCGGGCGTGACGGGAAGAAGACGAAGGAGGCCCACCTGCGCGCCCCCGCCCCGGCGGAGGCGGAAAGCTACCTTGCTGATCTTCTCGACATCCACGCCCGGGGGATGTGCGAACCCCTGCCGCTCCCGTCCGCGACCTCCGCTAAGTGGGCAGAGGAGGTTCACAAACTCGACGGCGAGGCCTCCCCCTCCCGCCTCGCCGAGGTAAAGTCACGGGTCGCCGGGCAGTGGGAGACCTCCTCCGCCTGGGAGAATGAGGATCGGGATCCGTACCAACTCCTCGCGTGGGGCAAGCAACTGAACTTCGAGGAATTATTGAGTATGACGCCGACGGCGCAGGAGTCGTGGAACTCCCAACCCTCTCGCCTCGGTCAGTACGCGATCCGGATGTGGGAGCCGCTGCTTAACCATGAAGGAATTTAATATCACCGACCCGCTCCCACGCGGCACCACCGTCCTCGAAGCGAGCGCCGGGACGGGCAAGACCTGGACCATCGCCGCCCTCGCCACCCGCCTCATCGCGGAAGGGGAGCTGGAGATCACCGATCTCCTCATCGTCACCTTCACCAGAGCAGCGACGAAGGAACTGCGATCCCGGGTGCGGGACCGGCTCCAACAGGTCGCCGGCGACCTGGACCTCATCCGCAGCGGGTCCCCACTCGGCGAGGAGATCGACCCGCTCGTCCGCTTCCTCGCAACCGAAACTGCCCCGCACCCAGGTGCTGATCGGGCCCCCAGCACCGCCCCGGCCGTGCTGGGCGAAGCGGAACTCGGGGCGAGGATTGACCGGCTCCGGGCGGCGGCCTGGGATATCGATGCGGCAACGATCTCCACGATCCACGAATTCTGCCACGATGTGCTGAGCGGTATCGGGGTGGCCGGGGAGGCGGGTGGCGGCCATACCCTCGTCGACTCCGCCGCCGACCTCCTGGCGGAAGCCGTCGATGATCTCTACCTCCACATGTTCAGCGGCAGCGACGAGCCCCCGTTCGATCACGCCACGGCGATGAAAATCGCCACTGCTGTGACGAATAATCCCTCTGCCGAGGTCCGCCCGGCCGCGGCACCCCCAGGAGAAGGGCCCCCAGAGGAGCGGGCCATGCCGGCGGCGCAGCGGGCCGCGTTCGCCCACGCCGTCCGAGCCGAATTCCAGCGGCGCAAACGACACCGCGGGGTGCTCACCTTCGACGACGTCCTCACCGGCCTGGCCGACTCCCTCGACCCGCCCGCGACCGACCCCGCACAGGGACGGAATGCCGAACTCGCCCGCGAGCGGGTGCGGGAACGCTGGAAGATGGTGTTCGTCGACGAGTTTCAAGACACGGACGACACGCAATGGCGAATCCTCAAGGCCGCCTTCCACGGCACGCGCGATCTCATCCTCATCGGCGACCCAAAGCAAGCGATCTACTCCTTCCGCGGCGGGGATATCAACACCTATCTCGAAGCCGTCCGAACCGCGCCGAACGCATACACCCTCGGCCACAACTACCGCGCCGACGAACCGCTCGTCGAGGCGACGGGCGGTATTCTCCTTGACGCGGAGCTCGGCCACGAGAAGATCCGAGTCCGCCCCATCGCCGCGGGTAAGGGGCGGAGCGAGGTGAAACTTCCCACCGATGCCGGCGGAAGTATCCGAATCAGAGTGGTGGATATCGAGAACTTCGCTCTCTCACGTACTAAATTTCCCCGCATCGCCGAACTTCGGGAGGCCATCGCCACGGATGTCGCGATCGATATCGCGACGCTACTCTTCCAGCCGCCGCAGGTACACGAATCGGCAACGGACTCGTGGCGGGATGCCGAACCGAGCGACATCGCCGTCCTCTG
>JAJYRV010000219.1 GCA_021793935.1 Actinomycetes bacterium
ACCTCCCCACCCTGAAAGGTCTTCATGTCTCGGCGAATCACCATCGCGGCAGTCGGCGCCGCGCTCCTTCTCACGGCCTGCGGCACCGGCTCGGGAGAGCCCCAATCCGGCACGAACTCCCAAGCCGACGGCGCCGAAGCCAGTGGCGGCACCCTCATCTACGCCACCGGCGACGCCGAACCGACCTGCCTCGATCCCCACGTCGGGGGCAACTACCCCCAAGCGCTCATCTCCACCCAGTACTTGGAACCGCTCGTCGGGCGGGACGCCGAGGGGGCGATTCAGCCTTGGCTCGCGACGGACTGGGAGGTCGCCGAAGACGGACTCACGTGGGATTTCACTCTGCAGGAAGGAATCACCTTCACCGACGGCACCCCGGTGGATGCCGAAGCGGTCAAGGTCAACATCGAACACCTGCAGGACCCGGAAACCGGCTCCTCCACCGGCTACCTCGCAGTGGAGAAGATCGACGAGGTCGAGCCGGTCGACGAAACCCACGTACGTTTCCACCTTTCCGAGCCCGATTCCTCCCTGCTGGAATCGCTGAGCCAACAGTGGACCGCCATCCAGTCACCCGCGGGAATCGAACGCGGGATGGACGCGAACTGCGCGGAACCGATCGGGACCGGCCCGTTCGTCGTCGTCGACTGGGTTCCCCAGCAGCACGTGCTGCTGGAGCGGAACGAGGAGTATTCCACACCCGGCCCCGAAGCGGAACACGAGGGCCCGGCACTGCTCGAGGCGATCGAGTGGCGGTTCATCCCCGACCCGGCGACCCGCTCGGCCGCGCTCACCTCCGGCGAGGTGCACGTCATCGACAACCCCGAACCGGATGCCATCGCCACCGCGGGCGAGGACATCGAGCACATCGACGCCCCGCGCCCCGGCTCGGTGAACCGGATCGAACTCAACGCCGGCCAGCCCCCGTTCGACGATGTGCGGGTGCGGGAAGCGTTCATCCGCGCCGTCGATATCGGGCCCGGCATCGACACCCTCTACAAGGGCGTGGCCGAGCGCTCTTACTCGCCGCTGTCGAGCGTGGAACCGTTCGCCTACTCCGATGATTCCCTGTTCACCCCGGATCCGGAGAAGGCACGCGACCTCCTCGACGAGGCCGGGTGGAGCGAGGCCGACGCGGACGGGTACCGCGTGAAGGACGGCGAACGCCTCACCGTTCGCTTCCCCGTCTCCACGAACCAATCGGTCGCGGCGGAGCGGGCGCTGTTCGAGCAGATCCAGGCCCAGGCCAAGGACGCCGGCTTCGAGGTGATCCTCACCCCGCTCGACCTCTCCGCCTGGTACGAAGCCCTCGAAGCACCCGCCGAGGATACTGATGATAGCGCCGAGTACACCTACGAAGCGGTCTCCGCCCCGTACACGAAGGTCGGCCCGGACGTACTGCGGATCCTCTACCACTCCGACGGGATCGAGCCCGCGCCGAGCGGCTACTTCGCCAACCACGCCCAGGTGGACGACCCGGAGGTCGACGAGCTGCTCGAACAGGCCGCCCGCGACACCGACGTGGAGGCCCGCCAGCAGACCTACGAAGACGTGCAGCGCCAGATCCTCCAGGGATATTACATCCTGCCCCTGTACGACCAGCAGAACCACTTCCTCACCAAAGGAGTCACCGGCGTGGACACCCTGGGAACGGTCGCGACCCCGACGTTCATCAACGCCGCCCTCGCGGAGTAGTTCCCGGCCGATATGAAGATCCTGCGGTGGCTCGCCGGGCGCGTAGCGGCAGCACTGTTCGTGGCGTGGGTCGTCGCGACGGTGGTGTTCTTCGCCCTGCGCGCCGCCGGCGGAGATCCCTCCGAGGCCATCCTCGGCGGCCCCGGCTCCCAGACCAGCCCCGAAGCGATGGCCCGAGTGCGGGAGGAATACGGCCTCGATCAGCCCCTGATCGTGCAGTACCTGCTCCAATTGGCGCGGATCCTCACGTTCGACCTCGGGGATTCCTACGCCCGACGGCGCCCGGTCGCCGAACTCATTTCCGGTCAGCTCGGTGCCACGCTCCTGCTCAGCGCCCTCGCCCTCGTACTCGCCTGGCTCCTCGCGCTCGCCGTCGCCACCGCGGCCGTGCGGGGCGGACGGCTCGCGGAGCGGGCGCTGCGTCTTGCGGAGATCGTCGCCTCCGTGCTGCCCCACTTCTGGTTCGGCGCGGTGCTCATCGCAATTTTCGCCGCCGGCCTCGGCTGGGTGCCAGCAACCTCCTCGAACAACTCTCTCGCCGCACTGATCCTGCCCGCGGTCACGCTCGCCGTGCCGGTGGCGGGGTTCCTCGGCCAAGTGATGCGCGATGGTCTCCTCGAAGCACACACCTCCGCTTTCGCCACCTCCGCCCGCACCCGGGGCGCCTCGGAATCGCGGGTGCTGCTGCGCCACTCGCTGCGCCACGCCGCCCTGCCCGCGATCGCCCTGACGGGTTGGGCGTTCGGGTCGCTGCTGTCCGGCGCCGTCGTTGTCGAAACCCTCTTCGCCCGCCCGGGCCTTGGCCGGCTCCTCATTGACGCGACCCACTCCCGGGACGTGCCCGTCGTCATCGGGGTGGTCCTCGTCGTCGCGCTCGGATACGTGCTCATCATGGCCGTCACCGACCTCCTGGAACGTCTGATCGACCCCCGCGCGGCGCGCGCGGTGAGCGAGTGAGGAGGCGATGAAAACGAAATTGGGCATCAGCGGCTGGGTGAGCGCCGCCGTCCTCACGCTCGTTGTGCTCGCCGCGCTCTTCCCGCACCTCCTCGCCCCCGGCGACCCCGCGGGAGTGAACCCGGCCGCGGCGTTCACCCCGCCGAGCGCGGATGCGCTGTTCGGCACCGATACCTCCGGGCGGGACGTGTTCACCCGGGTCGTCCACGGCGCGGGCGAATCCGTTGGAATCGCGCTTGCCGCGACGGGAATCGGGATGGTCCTCGCGCTCATTCTCGGCTTCGGGTCCCTCGCCGGACGGTGGGTCGATGCCGCGCTCTCCCGGGTGATCGAAGTGCTCTTCTCCCTGCCCACCCTCGTGCTTGCGCTCCTTCTCGTCTCCGTGCTCGGGGCGGGGGTGCGCGCCTCGGTCATCGCCGTGGGACTCGCGACCGCGCCGGGGTACGCGCGGATCCTACGCTCCCGCGCCCGGGGTGTGCTCGCGAGCGGGTACGTCGCCGCGGCGCGGCTGGAAGGGCTCGGCCCGACGCGGATCTTCCTGCGCCACGTGCTTCCGAACACGCTCTGGCCGCTGCTCGCCGTCGCGACCCTGGGGATCGGGCAGGCGATCGTGTGGGTTTCCGCGCTGAGTTTCCTCGGGCTCGGGGCGCTTCCGCCTTCGCCGGAGTGGGGCGCGATGCTCAGCGATGGGCGGCTGTACCTCACGAGCGCGTGGTGGCTCACCGTCGCGCCCGGGCTCGCGATCACTGCCACGGCCGCGGCGACGACGATCCTCGGGCGGCAGTTGACGGAGGTGCGGCCAGGATGAGCACTCATGTGACTCGGGTGCGCGGGCTGACGGTCTCGTTCCCGGGAGTGGGCACCGCCGTCCGCGGCGTCGATCTCGACCTAGAACCGGGGCGCTGCGTAGCGATCGTGGGTGAGTCCGGGGCGGGGAAGTCGGTGCTCGCGCGCGCCCTCGTGGGCCTCGCCGGCGAAGGGGGCGCGGCGGCCACGGTTGATGCCCAAGAGCTCCTCATCACGGGGGCACAGATGCGTGGGGCGAGCGCGCGGAAGTGGCGCTCGATCCGCGGGACCCGGGTCGGGTTCGTGTTGCAGGACGCGCTGCAGTCCCTCGATCCCCT
Source organism: Actinomycetes bacterium (assembly GCA_021793935.1). Next base: position 3,777 of record JAJYRV010000219.1, read on the forward strand.
GCGCCGGATCGGCGCGGAGGTCGGCGAGTCCCTCGACGTGCAACGGCCCCGGCTCGGCCGCCTGGAGCGTGAGCACCGGGTGGTGGAAGCCCTCACGCGGGCGGGCCTGCCGAATGCGCCGCGCCAGTTGCGGCGCCGTTCGGAGGAACTTTCCGGTGGGATGCGTCAACGCGCACTCATCGCCTCGGCGATCGTCGCCTCCCCCGCGCTCGTCATCGCCGACGAGCCGACCACTGCGCTCGACGCGACGGTCGCCGCCGGGGTGCTCGACCTACTCGGGGATCTGCGCGACCGGGGTAGCGCCGTCCTCCTCATCACCCACGACCTCGGGGCCGCGAGGCGCATCGCCGACGACGTGTTGGTGCTCGACGGCGGTGAAATCGTTGAGCGCGGGCGGATCTCCCAGGTGTTCGCCGCGCCCGCCCACCCCACGACCCGGGCGCTGCTGGCCGCCGTCCCGCGCGGGCCGCGCCCGGCACACCAGGTTCCTGCGTCCGCCGCCCCGGTCCTCACCGCCGAAGGATTACGGCGCGAATACCGACTCCCCGGCGAAACCCGCCTCGGGCCGGGGTCCCGCTTCGCCGCGGTCGATGGCGTCGATCTAACCGTTGCCCGCGGTGAAGTACTCGGCGTGGTGGGCGAATCGGGCAGTGGGAAGACGACCCTCGCCCGGCTCCTGCTCGGCGCGGAGAAACCGGATGGGGGCGAGGTCCACGCCCACGCCCGGATG
>JAJYRV010000220.1 GCA_021793935.1 Actinomycetes bacterium
CCCGAGCGGCCCTGGCTCACGAGACCCGCCGTCTGCAGTTCGTTCTCGGTATAACCCTTCTTGCGCAGGTGGTCGAAGAGGTTCGTCCAGCCCTTCGGGGCGTACCCCACCCCGAAGTGTTCCGCCACGCTCCGGTCGAAGCCGCGCTCGGCGAGGAATTGCCGGCCGGTGCTCGCTTCCGGGGAGGCGAGTTGGGCAGCGTAGAACTCCGCGGCGTCGCGGTTGGCAGCGATGAGCCGAGACCGGCGGTTCGGGTCCTGGCGGCGGCGCGGCGCGCCGCTGCCGGAGTCCTCGTACCGCAGCGCGTAGCCGACCTGCCCGGCGAGGTATTCCACGGCTTCGGTGAACGGCAGGTGATTGATCTTCATGACGAAGTCGATGACGTCCCCGCCCTCGCCGCAGCCGAAGCAGTGATAGAAACCCATCTGGGGGCGGACGTGGAAACTGGGGGTCCGTTCGTCGTGGAAGGGGCACAGTCCCTTGAGCGATCCGACCCCCGCGCGTTGGAGGGTGACGTGCGCGCCGACGATGTCTTCCATCCGCACGCGCTCACGCACGTGTTGAATGTCTTCGTTACGGATCAGACCGGCCATAACTCACTACTTTAGTTCGCCGCAGCAGGTCGCGGCGCCGGTTGTGGACCGCACAGTCGTTCGTGCAGGGCGAGGGCAGAATCGTCGGTGAGGGAGGCGACCTGATCGACGACGGCGCGCAGGCGATCCGCGTCGCTCTCGGCCTCGCGGTAGTCGTCGGCGAACTGCGGTTCTAACTCGCTCGGGGTTTCGTGCAGGACCTCGACGAGTTCGACCAGCGTCGTGCGCTGCGTGCGGTACATCGGCTCGAGTTCGCGCGGGGCCATCACGTAGGTGGCGGCGAGCCCTTTGAGGACGACGATCTCCGCGTCGATCTCGGCCGGCACGATGAGATCGGCGTCGTAGCGGACGAGCGGGCCGCGCCCGAACCGCTCCCGGGTCGCGCTGGCGGCGGCGAGGCAGAACCGGCCGATGAGGTCGGAGGTGAGGTTCTTCAGTTGCGCGAGGGATCGGCGCGAGCCGTTGAATTCCCGGGGCCAGGAGGGGAGCTCACGCAACCGGCTCATCGCGCCGATGAGGTCCTCCTCGCGCAGGTCGGGGCTGTACCAGTCCTGGATGTGCTCGAGGATGTTGCCGTAGTGCTCCTCCTGCCAGAGCACCTCGGCGGGGATGTGCCCGCCGACGATGCCGTCTTCCAGGTCGTGCACGGAGTAGGAGACGTCGTCGGCGAGGTCCATCACCTGCGCCTCGAGGCAGAGCCGGCCCGGCGGCGCTCCCTCGCGGACCCAATCGAACACGGGGCGGTCCGAGGAGTAGACCCCGAACTTCGGGGTCGGGGTGCCGTCCTTGCGCAGCGGGGCGTCGCTCGCGACCCACGGGTATTTCGTCGCCGCGTCCAGGCTCGCCCGGGTGAGGTTCAACCCCACGGGAGCGCCGTCGTCGGTGAACGTCTTCGGCTCGAGCCGGGTGAGGAGGCGCAGGGTCTGCGCGTTGCCCTCGAAACCGCCGATGCCCACGGCCGCGAGATCGAGGGCGGCTTCCCCGTTGTGCCCGAACGGCGGGTGCCCCAGATCGTGTGAGAGACAGGCGGCGTCGACGATATCGGGATCGCAGCCCAGGCTCTTGCCGAGCTCGCGGCCGACCTGGGCCACTTCGAGGGAGTGGGTGAGGCGGGTGCGAACGAAGTCGTCGGTGCCCGGGCCAAGCACTTGGGTTTTGGCCCCGAGGCGGCGCAGCGCGGAGGAGTGCACCACACGCGCGCGGTCACGTTCGAATGCGGTGCGGTGGGAGTTCTTCGGCGCCTCGAGCCACCACCGCGTGGTGTCCGTCGATCCATAGGTGCTCACTACCGCGAGGATAGCTGGTTTTCCGCGTGATTGCCGATCCTGCCCACACGCGGGGTCACCGGTGGCTCCGGTACACACCGCCGATCGTCATGTCCCCACCGAAGAGTTCGGGCACGGTGACGAGCGTGTAGCCGTCCTCGCGCAGTTCCTTGATGATCTGCGGCACCGCTTGGACCGTTTCGGGGTGGATGTCGTGCATGAGGATGATCCCGCCGGGCCGGGCACCGGTGAGGGCGTTCTTCACGGTCTTCTTCGTGTTGCGGGTCTCCCAGTCGAGGGTGTCCGCGTCCCATAACACCGTCGCGTACCCCCGGCCGGCGATCTCCTCGCTCACCTCATCGGAGAGCGCTCCGTACGGCGGGCGCAGCAGGGTGGGGTGGGGAGCGCCGGCGGCGACGATCGCGTCGGCGGTGCGATCGATCTGCGCGCCCACCTCTTTGCGGGACTTCTCGGGCAGTTGGAGGTGTTGCCACGTGTGGTTGCCGACGATGTGGCCCTCGGCGACCATTCGTTGCACCGTTTGTTCTCGCCCCGCGACCTGGCTGCCGACGAGGAAGAAGGTCGCCCGGGCGTCTTCCCTTGCGAGGATGTCGAGAAGGCGGATCGTGCCCGCGGCGGGGCCGTCGTCGAAGGTCAGCGCGATGCACTTGTTCTCGTTGCAATCCACCGAATCCTCGCCGGGGAATTCGATCGGGGTACCGGCCGGGGGCGTGTTCGGATTCGGTTCCGGAAGTCCGGTGAACTCCTCATTCGCGGCTGCCGCCGCGGCGATGCGCTTGCCCGCGCCGGTGAGCAGCTCCTCCGGCTCGTGCACGAGGAGCGATCGGCCAGATTGGCCGACCGGCACGAGGAGGCCGTCCGCGGTGAACGCCGCGCCCGCGAGCCCCTGCTCCGCCCAGGCCTGGGCCGCCTGCGGGGTGGGGAGGTCGATGTCGCCGAGCGTGCCCGCTTTCGCGGCCTGGCGCACCAGCTGCCCGAGCCTTGCCACGCCGTCGTCGGTCACGAGCTGTTGCGGCGCCCACGCGCGCGTGGATTCCAGGTCGGTGAAGAAGTTCTGCTCCCTCACGGTGTGGTCCTCCCCGCGGGTCACCTCCGCGGTGAGGTTGATCCCGAGGAAGGAACCCGCGACGAGAACGGGTTCGAACCGGACCTCGAGCTGATCCTCCCCCTCGGCCTCGAACGCGCGAGCTTGGTCCTCCGCCCAGCCCCTGCTGGCCTCGGCGAGCGGCGCGGGCGTGCTCGGGTACGACAGGCGCAGATCATCTTCGGTGATCGCCGCGGTGGTGAGATAGTCCACCTCGACGTGCGGGGTGGCCCCATGCACCACCTCGACTCCGCTGGGGAGCTCGGCCTCGGCCCGCTCGGTCACCTTCACCGGCACCGGCACGGTGGTCAACCACGAGCCGACGCCCGCGAGCGCGGCGAGGACGGCGAATACGCCGATGATCGCGATGTTTCTAGAGAGGTTCTTCGTCTTCTTCACCAGGTAATTGGCCTCAGGTCCGGCACGGAGGATCGAGCAACGGGCAGCACGAAGGTCAGCCGCCGGAGATGCTTAGCTCCGCTTCGTGCAGGCGGGCCCGCAGGGCCCCGTCCATCTCCCGGGAGGCGAGCCAGTTCTCGGGCAGGACCGGGACGCGGGGTGAGCCCGCGCGGCCGCGCGGGCCTTCCGCGCCTGCACCCGGGTAGGGCTGCTCGAGGTCGAGAGCGGCGAGGCGGTCGTCGAGTTCCGCGAGGCTGGAAACGAGGCCGAAGGCTTTGCGGGCGTCGGAGCCGGCCGTGTATCCCTTGAGATACCAGGCCATGTGTTTGCGCAGTTCTCGTAGCGCCCGGTCCTCTTCTCCCATGTGTTCCACCATGAGTACCGCGTGCTCCCGGATCGTTTCCGCCACGTACCGCATCCCCGGTCGCATCCGCGTATCGGAACCGGTGAAGGCGGCGACGAGGTCGGTGAACAGCCACGGCCGGCCCTGGCACCCGCGGCCGACGACCACCCCGTCACAACCGGTGTCCTCGACCATGCGGATCGCATCCTCGGCCGACCAGATGTCGCCGTTGCCGAGCACGGGGATCGAGGTGACGTGCTGTTTGAGTGCGCCGATCGCGTCCCAGTACGCGGTTCCGGAGTAATGTTGCGCCGCGGTACGGGCGTGGAGGGCTACTGCGGCGACCCCGGCATCCTCTGCTTGCCGGGCGGCGTCGAGGAAGGTGATGTGTTCCTCGTCGATCCCCATCCGCATCTTGATCGTCACCGGGATATTCGCGGGGCGGGCCGCCTCGACGGCCGCTTCGAGGATCTTGCCGAACAGCTCGTACTTCCACGGCAGGGCCGCTCCCCCGCCGCGGCGGGTGACCTTGGGAACCGGGCAACCGAAGTTGAGGTCGATGTGATCGGCGCGGTCTTCCTCCACGAGCATCCGCACGGCCGCGTGCACCGTCGCCGGATCCACTCCGTACAGTTGCACGCTGCGCACGTGCCCGGACTGGGTGACGGCGAGTTCGGCTGGGTCGTGGGTGATCATCCGTAGGGATTCCGGGGTGCGCTCGACCAGCGCGCGGGAGGTCACCATCTCTGTGACATACAGCCCCGCGGGCGCGTGCGTCCTCCGGGCGCGGACGGCGCGCG
>JAJYRV010000221.1 GCA_021793935.1 Actinomycetes bacterium
CGTGAGCGCGATCGTCACCTGCGGGTAGGTGAGTTCGACGTCGGGATGGTGGTTGGCTTCCTCGGCGAGGTCACCGATCCGGTTGACAAATTCCAGGCCCGCGCTGAACGAGCCGGTGGCGGCCTCCGTGCAGAGAGCGGGCACGTCGCCGGTGCGCACGGACCAGCCGGGGAGGTTTTCTGATTCAACGTCTGCGGGGGTGAGAGTGTCCATATTCCACTCTCACCCCCGCTGGGCTCCGTTGACAAGGGTCCGGGCCAACTATCTGCCCGGGCCGCGATTCGCTCAGCCGAGCACGGCCCCGTCGGAGGCGGAGCGCACGAGCTTGATGTACTTGCCGAGCACGCCCTTGGTGAAGGTGGGCGGAAGCGGCTCCCAGCCGTCCTTGCGGCGGGCGAGCTCCTCGTCGTCCACGAGCAGATCGAGAGTCTTGTTCGCCACATCGAGGCGGATCTGATCGCCGTCGCGAACGAAGGCGATCGGCCCACCGTCGACGGCCTCGGGGGCGACGTGCCCGACGCACAGGCCGGTGGTTCCCCCGGAGAAGCGGCCGTCGGTGAGGAGCAGGACGCTCTTGCCGAGGCCCGCCCCCTTGATCGCCCCGGTGATCGCGAGCATCTCCCGCATCCCCGGCCCGCCCTTGGGGCCTTCGTAGCGGATGACGACGACGTCGCCGTCGGTGATCGTGCCGTCCTCGAGTGCGTCCATCGCTGCGCGTTCGCGGTCGAACACCCGCGCGGTGCCGGTGAACACGTCGGTCTCGAAGCCGGCGGATTTCACGACCGCGCCCTCCGGCGCGAGGGTGCCCTTGAGGATGGTGATCCCGCCGGTGTGGTGGATGGGGTTGTCCAACGCGCGCAGGATGTGCCCATCGGGGTCGGGGGGTTCGATGTGGGCGAGGTTCTCCGCGACGGTCTTTCCCGTCACGGTGAGCGCGTCGCCGTGCAGGAGCCCGGCGTCGAGGAGGGCCTTCATCACCACGGGGACGCCGCCGATCTTGTCGACGTCGTTCATCACGTACCGGCCGAAGGGCTTGAGGTCTCCCAGGTGCGGCACCCGGGAGGCGACGCGGTCGAAGTCGTCGAGGCTGAGGTCCACCTCGGCCTCTCGGGCGATCGCGAGGAGGTGCAGGACGGCGTTGGTCGACCCCCCGAAGGCCATCGTCACCGCGATCGCGTTCTCGAAGGCCTCCTTCGTCATGATGTCGCGGGAGGTGATGCCCAGGCGGAGCATGTTCACCACCGCCTCCCCCGAGAGCCGGGAGAAGTTGTCGCGGCGGCGGTCGGCCGAGGGCGGGGCGGCGGAGCCGGGCAGGCTCATCCCCATCGCCTCAGCTACCGAGGCCATCGTGTTCGCGGTGTACATCCCCCCGCAGGCACCCTCGCCCGGGCAGATCGCCCGCTCGATGCGCCCGACGTCCTCGCGGCTCATCAGCCCGCGGGCGCAGGCACCCACGGCCTCGAAGGCGTCGATGATCGTCACTTCCTTCTCGGAGCCGTCATCGAGTTTCACCCAGCCGGGCATGATCGAGCCCGCGTAGATGAACACGCTCGCGAGGTCGAGCCGGGCCGCGGCCATGAGCATCCCCGGCAGCGATTTGTCGCAGCCCGCGAGCATGATCGACCCATCGAGGCGTTCGGCCATCATGACGGTCTCTACCGAATCGGCGATGACGTCGCGGGAGACGAGCGAGTAGTGCATCCCCTCGTGCCCCATGGAAATGCCATCCGAGACGGAAATGGTGCCGAATTCCAGCGGGTAGCCCCCACCGGCGTGTACGCCTTCCTTCGCGCTCTGGGCGAGGCGGTCGAGGGAGAGGTTGCACGGGGTGATTTCGTTCCACGAGCTGGCGACGCCGATCTGGGGCTTGGCGAAATCGTCGTCTCCAAGCCCGACCGCGCGGAGCATCCCGCGCGCGGCCGTCGCCTCGAGCCCGTCGGTAACAACACGTGAACGTGGTTTGATGTCGGGAGTTGAGGTCATGACAGAAGTGTAAGACCCCGCGGGGGAGTTATGCGGACCACATTCGCCTTTTGGACGGCCGCTTAGGACTTCTGACCCTGTTTACGTCAGCAAACTTCGGCAAGAATGAAGATCATTAGCGCACCGCTAACGGACTGTACAAACCTCTATCGGCCAGGAGGCCAACAATGAGTGCAAGCGCGCCGAGTCCCCGTAAGTTCATCCCCGTCGTCGGCATCACCGCCCTGATCTTCGGGATCCTGTTCATCCTCGCGGGTGCCACCACCTGGGGCGTGGTGACCTCGCAGCTGAAGGAACAGCAGATCACGATCCCCGAGGACGCGACCTTCTTGAACCTCGGTGGCAAGGAAGTCAAGGGGCCCCTGACCGCGTACGCACAAGCGGACATCATCAACGTGCACGCCCTGGCAGGCAGCGACGGCAAGACGTATGCCGAGCTCGGCGCCGAGATCTCCCAGGCGGAAGAGGGCAGCGAGGAGCAGGCCGAACTTCAGGCCCAGCGTGACTCGGTGATGAACGCCTCATTCCTGCGCGCCTCCCTGTTCACCTCGATCGTCGCCTACGGAGTCTCCGCGCTCGTCATCGGTCTCGGGTTCGTGCTCGTGCTCACCGGGCTGGCGATCCGCCGGCTCGCCCTGATGAGTGACGCCCACGAAGCGGCGATCGCCGAACGAAGCACCGCCGTCTAACGGTTAGAAAAATCAGCCGCCCCGGGGGTTCTCTCCGGGGGCGGCTGTTTGTGCAACCTGCACGCGTACTGGTTCTGCGAGACCTATAACACCAGGTCCGCGTGCCGGTTGACGTCCTTGTACAGCAGGTATCGGAACGGTTCGGGGCCCCCTGCGTAGCAGGCCTGCGGGCAGAAGGCGCGAAGCCACATGAAGTCGCCCGCCTCGACCTCCACCCAATCGGTGTTGAGCAGATACATCGCCTTGCCCGAGAGCACGAACAGCCCGTGTTCCATCACGTGGGTTTCGGGGAACGTGATCGTTCCCCCGGGTTGGAAGGTGACGATGTTGACGTGCATGTCGTAGCGCACGTCCTTGGGGTCGACGAACCTCTGGGTCGCCCACACGCCATCGGTGTCGGGCATCGGTGAGGGTTCGACGTCGGCGGCGCTGGTGACGAAGGATTCCGGCACCTCGATGCCGTCGACGCGTTGGTAGCGTTTGCGGATCCAGTGGAAACTCGCCGCCGCGCCGCTGCGGTTGTGCAGCGTCCAAGTCGCGCCCGGGGCGAGGAAGACGTAGCCGCCGGAGGTGAGCGTGTGCGGCGTGCCATTAAGGGTGAGTTCAAGTTCCCCGCCGACGACGAACAGCACTCCCTCGGCGCCGGGGTCGGGTTCGGGGGCGTCGCTACCTCCCCCGGGGGCCACCTCCACGAGGTACTGGGCGAAGGTCTCGGCGAATCCGCTCAGTGGGCGGGCGAGCACCCACAGCCGGGTCTCGTGCCAGTGCGGGAGGTAGCTTTCGGTGATGTCGCTCATCGTGCGGGCGGTGAGCACCGCGTACGCGTCGGTGAACACGGTGCGGTCGGTCGTCAGCGACGTCTGCGGGGGGAGCCCGCCGCGGGGAACGTGGTAGGTCATGTGAGTCCTCTCCAGATCAGTTCGCCGGCGGGGTGATCGAAGTCGATGTCGCTACCGGCGAGGAAAACCCGACGCACAACGCCGGATAGGGCGCGCTCGTCGTAAGGGGTGATCGCGTTCTTGTGCTCAAGGTTTTCGGCGTGGACGACGAAAGCTTCGTCGGGCGCGAAGATCGACAGGTCGGCGTCGAAGCCCACTCCGATCGTGCCCTTGGAACGCAGGCCCGCTAGCTCCGCGGGTTTCGATGCCATCCATTCCACCACTTTCTCCAGCTCGATACCGCGGGCCCGCGCGGCCGTCCACACCACCGGCAGGCTCACCTGCAGCGAGGCGATCCCGCCCCACGCGGTGCCGAAATCGCCGGAGTCGAGGTTCTTCAGATCGATCGTGGAGGGCGAATGGTCGGTAACGATGCAGTCGATGGTGCCATCGAGGAGACCTTGCCACAGCAGGTCCCGGTTCGTTGCTTCCCGGATCGGGGGGCAGCATTTGAAGGCGGTGTTGCCAGCCGGGATCTCCTCAGCCGACAGGCTGAGGTAGTGGGGGCAGGTCTCCGCGGTGATCTTCACCCCGTCACGTTTCGCGGAGGCGATCATCGGCAACGCATCGGAGGAGGACAGGTGCAGGATGTGGACCCTGCCCCCGGTCCACCGGGCGCGGGCGATGACTTCGGCGATCGCGAGGTTTTCGGCGCTTCGGGGCCGGGAGTTGAGGAAGCGGTCATACTGGTCGCCCTCACAGTGCGGGGCGCGGTCGATCGAGCGGGAGTCTTCCGCATGCACAATCATCGTCGCATCGTAGTTCGCGAGTTCGCGCAGGTAGTCTTCCAGCCCGTCCGGGTCGAGCGGTTGAAATTCGTCAACCCCGGAGTGCAGGAGGAAGCATTTGAATCCGAATACGCCTGCGTCGTGTAGGGAGCGGAGGTCGTCCT
>JAJYRV010000222.1 GCA_021793935.1 Actinomycetes bacterium
GGCGACGGTGGAAGACATCGCCGACCTGCACATGCAGGGGTGGAAGCTCGGCCTCAAGGCGATTGCGGTATACCGCGACAACTGTAAGGTGGGCCAGCCGTTGTCCTCCGGCAAGTCGAAGAAGGCCGAGGAACCTGCCCCCGCAGCGGCCGTGACTGCCGAGGATGAACACCGCGCGGTGCGGCGCCGCCTGCCCAAGCGCCGTTCCTCGCAGACCACCTCGTTCTCTGTGGGCGGGGCCGAGGGGTATCTCACCGCCTCGGCCTACGAGACCGGCGAACTCGGGGAGATCTTCCTGCGCTTCGGTAAGCAGGGCTCCACCCTGGGCGGGGTGATGGACGCGTTCTCCATCGCCGTGTCGATCGGGCTGCAATACGGAGTGCCGTTGGAGACCTTCGTGGAGAAGTTCACCAACCTCCGCTTCGAGCCGGCCGGCATGACCGATGACCCGGACCAGCGGATGGCCTCCTCAATCATGGACTACGTGTTCCGCCGCCTCGCGATGGACTACCTCGACTTCGAGACCCGCTCGGCGATGGGGATCCACACGAACGCCGAACGCGCTCGCGAACTCGAAACCGGCTCCTATGCACCGGTCGAGGACGCTCCCGTTCCGGAAGCGTCCGCTGCGCCCACGGTCGCGGCCACTAACGACACCGACACGGGGGCGGGCAGCGTCGCCGGTGGTGCGGCGAGCGCAGGCATCACCGAAGCGGGAGTTTCCTACAACGGTGGTTCGCTGAAGTCCGAAGCGAGTGCGTCCGTGAGTTCCTCGGCGGACCTCATGGCGAAGTTCCAAGGCCGCGTCGCCGACGCCCCGCTGTGCATGACCTGCGGTGCGCGGATGCGCCCCTCGGGTTCCTGCCACGTCTGCGAAGGCTGCGGGACTACCTCCGGCTGCAGCTAGGCTTCCGACCCCGGCTGGCCCCTTTGGGCGCTGGCCCGCGGCCCCTAGGCATCTTCCCCGCACGGGAAGGCCTGGGGGCCGTTTTCGTTGCACCAGCCCCTCGGCTCCCGCAGCCACCCGCGCCGAACGCCCGCCGCCCACGCTGGATGCCCGCCACCCGCGCCGAAAATGACATTGTGGTTGCTCGAGAACGAGGTTGCGGTTGATTTTTACGAAAACACCAACCCAAACTCCATTGTCGGCTGAGGCGCGCAGCCGCCGCGCCCCGGCAGAGGCCGTCGCACCAACGTGGTGGCTCAAGGAGCGGCTCAGCCAGTGGCCTCAGCGTCGGAAATGATTCGGGCTGCCTGGATCAACAGGGAAGAACGCGTTGAGGTCGGCATAGGCAATCTTCCCCTCGAGGTGTGTGTAACTGCCCTCTGTCAACACCTCCGCCGCGGCGCGGTGGAGGAAACCGAGCGCGGCGGCCGCGAGTGAGGAACCTGTGGAGATGCGGGCGACGCCGAGCTCTGCAAGATCCGCGACCGGTGGTGATCCCGGGCCGACGAGGATGTTCACCGGCCCCTCGATCCCCGCCACGAGTTGCTCGATGATGCGCCGGTCAGAGACCGCGGGCACGAAAATCCCCGAGGCTCCCGCAGCGAGGTATTCCGCGGCGCGGTGAAGGGTCGCCTCGAGTCTGCCTTCGGGAGGTCCCACTTCGGCGATGAACGTGTCGATGCGCGCGTTGAGATACATCGGCACGCCTCGTTCGGAGGCCACCGCGCGGGCCACCTGCACTCGACGGGCCGCGGCGTCGACCGGCCACAGCGGAGCGGCAGGATCGCCAGTGCCGGAATCCTCCAGGTTGATCCCAACGATGCCGGCGTCGAGGATCCCACGAAGTGTCACGGTGAGATCGTCTTCATCCGCGCCGTAGCCCGATTCGATATCGGCCGAAACGGGAAGCTCCACCGCCTGCACGATCCGGGCTGCCGCGTGAATCACCTCGCCGCGGGTGAGGAGGTTCCCGTCCGGCCGGCCGTGCGCCCACGAGAGCGCCGCGGAGGAGGTGGCAATCGCCGTCGCACCGGCGGAAGCGATGACGTTCGCAGAGGCCGGGTCCCACGCATTTGGCAAGATCACCGGGTCACCGGGGATGTGCAGCTTGTTGAACGCTACGGCCTTTGCCCAGTTGCTCGAAGAGTCACTCATCTTCCCATTTAACTCAACCACGGAGGCACTTGAACAGGCGCACAGCCCAACGGTCAGCGGCAATCGTGGCGCGCCCAGCGATGGAACCCGGTTCGGCGCCGGCGCGGAAATCGCTAGAGTGTACGAACGTAATATTCAACCAGATAGGGAGTCGCCCGTGAGTTACGAACCACCACAGCCGCCCGGACCGCCGCAGAACCCCGGTGGGATGCCCGAATACTCGGGCTCGCCGCAGTTCGGTGGGGGCGGGATGCCGCAAACCCACCCGAACGGAACGACGATCCTCGTTCTCGGTATCCTCGGTCTCGTCTTGTGTGCCCCGCTGGGAATCGTTTCCTGGGTCATGGGGAACAAGGCGCTGAAGGAGATCGACGCCTCCGGAGTCACGTACACCAACCGCGGAAACATCCAGGCCGGGAAGATTATCGGTATCGTCGCGGTCGTTCTGTGGGTCTTGGGGATCCTCGCGTTCCTGGCCTTCGGCGGCCTCACGGCAGCCACCTACAGCACCAGTTTCAGTTAGTCTGCCGCCGCGAGGTAATCCTGAAGCACGCTCGCGTTCGTCGTCGAACTCTTCGCTGCGTACACGAGGATCGCGTTGGGGTGGGCCGCAATCGCCTCCCGGAGCTCTTTGACGCCGTCGGGGTTGTCATCGAGTTCCGACCGATAGCGTTTCGCGAACTCCTCCGCCTTGGAATCCTCGTGGCCGTACCACTTGCGGAGTTCGCTCGACGGCGCCACAGACTTGATCCACGTATCGACCTTCGTGGAGGCCTTCTTGATTCCGCGCGGCCACATGCCATCCACGAGGATCCGGTAGGTGCCGCCCGGGATGGGCTCGTAAATGCGAGCAATATCAATATCCATGGTGTCCTCCCAACGCCATGATCCGCTCACTCCGCTCCGAATGTCTACCGGGGCGGAGTGAGCGCCAGCTGCTCGAGCCGTTCCAACGACCGCTCAATGGCGCGCTGGTTGAGTTTGCCCACGCCGGTGAGTCTCATCAGCCACCGGTTCCACACTCCCCGGGCGTCCCATTCCTCCGTGACGAGCGTGCCGCCGTCGAACGGCGTGAACGTGTAACGCCAGGTGTGCCCCGAGAGCGGCTTCCACGCGATGATCCGCCCGGGTAGGAATTCCGTCACCCGGTTTCCCATCCGGTAGTTCACTTTGCGGTGCATTCCCATTCCGAACCGGGCGCCGAGGAAGAGCCGTTCTGGCGAGCCCGGCAGGGGGCTGCGGACGCTGTTCGAGCCGTCGATCTTCGGGTGGTTGCGCGGATCTGCGACGAGGTCGAACAGCGCGCGTGGGGCGGCATTGATCTGGCGAGAGGCGGCAGCGTAGTAGGGGGACATGGGCCCATTGTCGCAGGGGCGTCCCACGTTCGGACGCGAAGTTCAACCAGTTGCCCGTTCCGGCCCGCTCCGGTTGCCTGGTGTGAGCGGAATAATTCGAACCCGGCGGTAAGGAGTCGAGGCGTGAAGAGCAAGCGGGTCGCAGTATTCGCCAGCATCGCAGCGGTCCTTGCCGCGGGCTGCAGCGATAGCGGGCAGGGAGCGGAAGCGGACGGTTCGCAGGCACACACCCCGGCCGGCTACCACCATGTCGCTGTCGAGGCCGCGTCCGTGACCTTCGCGGCCCCCGAGGGGTGGCTTGATCTTGCCCCCGAGGAGTTGGACGATCACGCCGCCAGCGCCCTCGTGACCCTCGCAGAAGCCGCCGGGGTTTCCGAGGGCGAGCTCCACAACAACGCCCAGGAGCTCGACCTGTTCATCGTCGAACCCGCGCCGGCCGACCCGAGCGCCCCGGAGAGCATCAGCGTCACCCACGAGCCCGGCGAGGTGGTCGGTGGGCTCCCCACGGAGCAGGAGGTGGGGGCGCTGTTCGAATCCGTTGGCGCCGACATCCGCGGTTTCGAGACCGTCGCCGCCCCCGCGGGCGAGGTCGTCTACGGGGTCTCGGAGATGAGCGGGGCGCGCGCCAACCCGCACATGGCGATGGCGTTTGCGTTCAACGACGACGGCGACCTCGTCGTCATCACGATCGGTGCCGACGATGCGGAGCGGCTCGCGGACGTTACGCATACATTGGCGACGACGATCGCGCCCGCCTAGCGCCACGCGCCGAGCGTAACGCTCGCCCTGCCTAAATACGCCGCCGCGGCACAGGTTGGCAAGGCCTTGCTCAGAAGAAGAGGTACGTTAGCGTCGGCAGGACACCTGCGGCTCCTGTGAGAAGGGAAATCCCATGGTTCTGGAGTCCCCTGCACAGCGCGACTACTACTTGGGCAGGGCCCTGCACCTCGCCGCGGTCGCGGCCCTTGGCGGCTTCCTCTTCGGCTTCGACACCTCGGTGATCAACGGTGCGGTCAACCCGATGAGCGAGGCCTTCGGAA
>JAJYRV010000223.1 GCA_021793935.1 Actinomycetes bacterium
AGTAAGGTTTGACACGGTCGAGGACCTTCCGATCATGCTCTGCTAGCTATCTAACTGCCTTGGGCACAGCCGCGCCAAGGGCAATCTGACACGTTTCCAGCTTATCCCCGATCTGCGGGGGATGTGACCACCAAGGGCGGAATTTCGTGCCGATTTCGTCAGGAAAAATGTGAGGTAATCGCCTAACTGAGGCGTTCCCTCCCTCAGAGGGTGTCGAGGATGTCTGCTACGACGACCATTGGCGGCATATCCTCTACCGCGGTCTGGATGATGAGCACGCGTGATCCAACCTCGTAACCCTCCACCAGGTCCAGGGCGGTCCCGGCGCCGACGGGGAGCATCTGCGGCCCAGCGTTGGGGCCGAGCTCCGACATCGAGCTCGATTCGGTCAGTTCGTTATCCCAAGTCGTGAGCGTGTAGGCGACGACGACGGTATCGCCTTCTTCAACCGTCTCGCCGCTGCCCTGGGAGAGCGCGAAGGTTTCCGATTCCGTCGGCTCGTCGGCGCCCTCATCCACCTCTATGGACACTTCCGCCCCGAGGTCACCTTCGACGGTGACGGGCACATCGCCGGGCAGGTCAACAGGCTTCGCGTCAGCCTCCCCGAGGCTGTCGATCTCGAAGGCGGAGATCACATCGACGACGAACACGATCGTATCTTCACCGCCGATGCCCGCCTGGGGGTTGCCTTCTGACCCGTACCCCTTCTCGGGAGGGATCGAGATGAGAAGTCGCGAGCCGGCCGGGTTGCCCGGGATTCCCTCGCCCCATCCCTGCACCACGCCATCGAGTGGGAACCGGGCGGGTTCCCCTCGCTCATAGGAAGAGTCGAACGGTTCCTCACTCCCCCACACGTGGCCCTCATAGTTCGCGATGACGATCGCGCCTTCCGGCACCTCCGGTCCGTCTCCCTCGCTGAGGACCTCGACCTCGAGTTCCCCCGACGGGTCCGCGTCGGGCCAGGTGAATTCCGGGGCGTCACCGAAGTCGCCGCTCGCCTCCGGCAGCGAGCCGCCGCCGTTTTCGTCCGGTGATCCAGAGCAACCGGCGAGCAGAAGAAGCGCCGCTGCCGTTGCTCCAGCGAGGGCACGCAGGTGGGAAGTAGTCAAGATTTACCTTTGGTAGTTAGTTGTCACGAAACGGCGACCGCCCCCTTACGGGGATGCGGTCGCCTGTTACTGCGCCGGAGCGGCTTTAGTGGAAGGAATCTCCACATGCGCAGCTTCCGCCGGCTTGCGGGTTGTCGATCGTGAATCCCTGCTGGGAGATCGTATCCGCGAAGTCAATCGTCGCCCCTTCGAGGTAAGGGATCGACATCTTGTCCACCACGAGGCTCACGCCTTCAAAGTCGCGCCGGACGTCGCCGTCCAGGTCACGGTTGTCGAAGTGAAGTTGGTAGATCAGCCCGGAGCAGCCGCCCGGTTGTACACCGATCCGGAGGAAGAGGTCGTCGCGGCCTTCCTGCTCGAGGAGGGATTTCACCTTCGCGGTCGCCGCGTCAGTGAGCAGCACATCGTGGGTCGGGGCTTGCGCTTCGGTTTGAGTCATTGTTCTCTCCGCTTCACACGTTCGAAGGCCGAGTTTTTACGTGGCGGCCTTGTACTAATGTACGTCATGATTTCCTGGAGATCTATTCGTAGGCTGCGTTAGCTTCGTGACCATGTCCGAGCGAGCCGTTCTCCTCGCGCGGCCAACGCATCCTCGGTGACGAGCGGGGCGGTGAGTTGGGGCCGGCCCGAGGGCGTATCGATCACGGGGTAGGAGGCGTGGATCCCCACCTTGAAGAGTTGGCGCCGGCTCGCGTCCACTCGGCCCCCGACGGCAACGACCGGGATGGCTTGCGCGCTGGCCCGGGCGGCGACGTCGGCCACTACCCCATCGCCGAGCTCTTGGCCCGCGATCACCTCAGCCCCGGTGATGACGAGGTCGGCGCCGGCAACGGCGCCGCTTAAGCCCGTTTCTTCGCCGGTAACCCACGCGCCGGGATACACCCGAGCCCCGAGCGCGGAGAGCATGAACGCGACCCCTCCGCCCGCCCCGGCGTAGGCGCGCCGTGAGAGCAACGTCTCATCCGCGCCCAGCAGGCTGCGCTCCTCAAATTCCTTCGCGCGGCTCTCAACAGCGTTGACGAACGGCGCTGTCAAGGTCTCGATGTGTTGCGCTTCCCCCGCGGAAATGAGCGGCAGATCCGCTAGCTCCGCGCCGGCGCCGTGCAGTCCCCGCAGGGGAACTTCCCGGGCGGAGGCGACGACGATGCCCACAGCAGCGAGTTTTTTTCGCAACGGACCGACGAGGTCAGCGAGTTCCGCCGCGATCGTTCCCCCGCCGTCTCGCAGGTCGTTGTCAGCCCCAGGCAGGTCGAAGCGCCTTGCGAGCTCGGTGAGCATGCCCGCCCCGCCGTCGTGCCACGGGGTGTGCCCGGTGCCGACGACGATGCGTTGCGCGCCTTCGCTCACGGCTTCAGCGAGCACCTCGCCAATCGGCGCGGACGAGCCAGCGATGACGTCCGCCGGGCTCACCTCGCCGTCCGCGGCGAAGGAGTCGGTGTGGCAGTACACGGTGTGCCACGGATTCCCTTCTCGCCCCTCCCGCACGATCGATACCGGCCGGCTGCCCGCGCCGGTGGCGACGGTGAGGATCTCGGTACTGCCCGGAACGACGTCGAGGAATCCTGTTGACCCATCCGAGTGCGGGTGGATGATCACCTCATCATCGGGCTTCGCGGCGCGCCAACCATCGGCGAGGGCGCGGGCGGCGATGTCCGGGGTAAGTAAGCGGCCAAAGTGGTGAGGGGCTAGGAGTACGCGCACTCCTTCAGTCTGCCACGCACTGGCCGAGTACCGCCTCCGGTCCCTGCGCACCGTCAAGAGCGGATAAGCTGGTGGCTGTGTTTGGTCGTAAGAAGCAGGACGTTCCCGCCCCCGCCCCTGGGCCGCAACCCGAGCCGGAAGGCAAGGGCCGCCCTACCCCTACCCGGAAAGAAGCTCAGGCGCGTAACCGTAGGCCCATCATTTCCACGGACCCGAAGGTCGATCGCAAGGCTGCGAAGGCTGCGGTCCGGGAGGAACGGGCGAAGATGAACCAGGCCCTGATGACCGGCGATGAGCGGCACCTGCCGCCGGCACACAAGGGTCCAGTCAAGCGTTACATCCGCGATTCGATCGACGCGCGGCGCATGCTTGGGGAGTACTTCTTCCCCCTGACGATCGTCATCATCGTCGCGCTGTTCATGGTGAACAACCTCGCCCCGGAACTCGCGATGCTCGTGATCCTCACGTTGTACGTCGTTGTCCTCATCGCGCTCGCGCATTCCATCTGGGTCTCGTTCAAGATCAAGAAAGAACTTACGGCGAAGTTCGGGCCCGTCCGCGGCACCCACATGTACGCGATTGCCCGTTCGATGCAAATGCGCCGGATGCGCCTTCCCAAGCCGCAGGTCAAGCGCGGCGAATTCCCTTCCTGACGCTCGATCGAGCTCGTTCGCTCCGTAGCGGCCACTCCTCCAACTCGTCCCCGTACTCGCAGAACTCGCCTGGTGGGGATTACGCCACAGGCCTACCGATGAGCCTCTTGGGGTACGTGCTCAGATGTTGCATGACAGCGGACCTGACCTCTGGGAGCAGTTCATGCACGAGTTACGCACGGAGCGCCTAGGCATCCCGAGACCTGAAGTATCGAATCCGACGGTTCGCGAACGGCTCGACGCCGCGGCACCGGCCGTCTTAGGAAATCGTGCGCGCGGTACGACGGGGCCAGCTCGGTCCGCCGTAGATGAAACCCGTGTATGCCTGGGCAAGGCTCGCCCCGGCCTCGAGGTAGGCCCGCAGGTCCTGATCGGTGCTGATGCCGCCGACGCCGATGATCACCTTTTCCGCTCCGAGGGCGGCCCGCAACTGCGTGACGACGGCGATACCCCGCTCACGTAGGATCGGTCCACTCACCCCGCCGGGGCCGAAGTCATGCCCGATCGTGGTGTTCACCGCGACCACCCCGGCGAGGTCTTCTTCCGTTACGAGCCGGGCTACGTGGTCGATGTCCTCATCAGCGAGGTCGGGGGCGATCTTTACGAGTACGGGAACGTGTCGGGCTGCGGCATAATTCGCGGTCTCCTGCACTGCGTGCACGATCGGGCGGAGTGAGGAGACCGCTTGCAAGTCCCGCAGCCCGGGCGTGTTCGGCGAGGAAACGTTGACCACGAGGTAGTCAGCGAACGGGGCGAGTCGCTTGGCCGAGTATTCGTAATCCGCGACCGCCTCCGCCGCAGGCGTCATTTTTGACTTGCCGATGTTAACGCCGAGGACCACCCGCTTCCCCGTGGCGCTGCGGCGTAGTTTCCCCAAGCGGATCGCCACACGGTCAGCCCCGTCGTTGTTGAAGCCCATGCGGTTGCGAAGCGCTCGTTGTTCGGGGATTCGGAACAGGCGGGGCCGGTCGTTGCCCGGCTGGCCATGGGCGGTGACGGTGCCGACCTCGACGAAACC
>JAJYRV010000224.1 GCA_021793935.1 Actinomycetes bacterium
TCGCGACCGCGCAGGAGAACGCCCGCGGAGTGTTCCTCCTCGCGCTCACCTCCAACCCCGAAGGGGCACAGGTCCAGCACGCCCGCACGAGCGCGGAGCGTAGCGTCGCTGCGGAAGTCGCCGCGGCGGCTGCGCGGTGGAACGCCGATACCGCGGGCGGGTTGGGCGACGTCGGCTTGGTCGTCGGAGCGACGGTCGCGGACGCGGTGCGGAGGACCGGAGTTGACCTGCCCGGGATGCGGGGCCCTTTACTCGTTCCCGGGATCGGTGCCCAAGGAGGGCAGGTCGCGGACCTGGCCGATACGTTCGGTGCCGCCTTGCCGCAGGTGCTCGTGAGCACCTCCCGGGAGATCCTTGGCCGCGGGCCCGATCCACAAGCGATGGCTACGGCCGCGTCGGAACTTTCCACTACATTGGGTCTCCTACAGCAACAACGGGCATAACGTGCCCCGGGCCACTTCCGCGGTGGTAGCGTAATGGCAGCAAACTTAAGAGGTGAGAATTCTGTGGCCTTACCAAAGCTAACCCCAGAGCAACGAGCGGCTGCTCTTGAGAAGGCCGCAGCGGCTCGGGCTTCCCGGGCCGATGTGAAGAAACGCTTGAAATACCAAGGCGGAACGATCTCCGAGGTGGTTGCCCTCGCCAAGGAGGACGACGCGATCGCGAAACTACGCGTAACCGAACTGCTGGAAAGCCTGCCGGGCATCGGGAAGATCAAAGCCCGCCAGATCATGGCCGATGTCGGTATCGCCGAATCTCGCCGGGTCGGTGGACTCGGTCCGCACCAGATCGAGAAACTGGTGGCCCAGTTTGGCTGACCAGCCCCGCACCCGCCTCACCGTCCTTGCCGGGCCCACCGCCGTCGGCAAGGGAACAGTCTCGGCGGACCTGCGCGAGCGGTATCCCGATATCGCGCTGTCCGTGTCGGCGACGACTCGACCGCCCCGCCCCGGGGAACTCGACGGGGTCCACTACCATTTCCTCAGCGCCGAGGAGTTCGCCGACCTCGTCGCCAAGGGCGAGTTCCTGGAATACGCCAAGGTGCACGGCCGCTATCACTACGGCACCCTGCGCGGTCCGGTGGAGGAACTGCTCGAAAAGGGGGTGCACGTCATCTTGGAGATCGACCTGCAGGGCGCGCGCCAGGTCCGCGACGTCATGCCCGAGGCCCGCCTGGTGTTCCTCGCACCGCCCTCCTGGGAAGAGCTCGAACGGCGCCTGCTGGGCCGAGGCACCGAGAACGCGGAGGAACGAGGCCGCCGGCTCGAAACCGCGAAGATCGAACTCGCCGCCGAGAACGAATTCGACCATACGATCGTTAACGACGATGTCCACCGCGCGACCGACGAGCTCGTACACCTGATGTTCACGGGCGCCTAACGTGGCACGCGCCACTGCGGCAGCGGCGTCCAACGATATAAAATGCCCCCGGAGCAGGTAGTATGAATTGTTGCTCCGAATCCAACGGTTATGAGGTTTACTAATGCCGGGAACTGTTGCCAAACCTGAAGGCATCACCGATCCACCTATCGACGACCTGCTGGAAGTCGCCGACTCCAAGTACGCGCTCGTCATTTGGTCTGCGAAACGAGCACGCCAGATCAACTCCTACTACGCCCAGCTCAACGAGGGTCTCCTCGAACACGTGGGCCCGTTGGTCGAAACCGAAACGCAAGAAAAGCCGCTCTCGATCGCGATGCGGGAGATCAAGGCGGGCGTCCTCAACGTCACCCAACGCACCGAAACGGAATAGCCGTTGCGGATCGTGCTCGGCGTCGCCGGCGGGATCGCCGCCTACAAGGGCGTCCTGCTCCTACGGTTGCTGCGCGAGGCCGGGCACGACGTGCGCGTCATCCCTACCGCCTCGGCCCTCAGATTCGTCGGGGCGCCGACGTGGGAAGCCCTCGCCGGGCACGAGGTCACCGCGGACGTCTTCCACGGAACCCACACGGTGGATCACGTCCGGTTCGGGAAGGACGCGGACCTGGTCATCGTCGCACCCGCCACGGCGAACCTCCTCGCGCAGGCCGCGAGCGGGCAAGCAACGGACCTGCTCACCAACACGCTGTTGATGACCGCGGAGGTACCGGTTCTCATGGCCCCGGCGATGCACACAGAAATGTGGGAACATCCCGCCACGGTCGCGAACGTCGCCTCGCTGCGCGAGCGGGGCGTGCACGTACTCGAGCCCGATTCCGGGCGCCTCACCGGCGCTGACTCCGGGCCCGGGCGCTTGCCGGAACCGGAACGGATCGCGGCGGCGGCCCTCGACCTCGTCGCAGCGGAGGGTCCGCTCACGGGCGCGCGCGTCGTCATATCCGCCGGCGGCACCCAGGAACCGCTCGATCCTGTGCGGTTCATCGGGAACCGCTCCTCGGGCCGGCAAGGCGCCGCCCTCGCCGTCGCAGCGGCCCGCGCCGGCGCCCACGTCGACCTCATCGCGTGCAACGTCGCCCGAGACGTCCTGCCCGCCCACCCGCGCATCACGATCACGCCCGCGCACACGACCGCCGATCTCGCTGAAGAGATGAACCGGCGCGCCGCGGCGGACGTGCTCGTCATGGTCGCGGCTGTCGCCGACTTCCGCCCCAAAGCGAGCTCGGAGACGAAGATCAAAAAGGACGAAGCTGAGCCCGATTCGGCGCCGACGATCGAACTCGTACGCAATCCCGACATCCTCGCCGGGCTCGTGGAACGGCGCAGCACCGGGCAGATCATCGTCGGCTTCGGCGCGGAAACCGGGGACGATACCGCTTCTGTCGCCGAACTTGGGCGCCGCAAAGCCATCCGGAAGGGCGCTGACCTCCTCGCCGTCAACGAAGTGGGAACCTCAAGCGGATTCGGGGACGTCCCCAACCGGGTCCTGCTGCTCGACCGGGAGGGGGAGATCCGCGGCGAACTGGCGGGCACGAAGTCCGAAGTCGCCGAAGGGATCGTCGCGCACATCGCGCAGTTATGGCGCAACTAACGCGCGTCCAGCAGGCGGTCACGCACGCCCGGCGCCCTCGAGCGCGGTACCCTTGGGAACTGTGGCGAAGCGAGTCTTAACTTCCGAATCCGTAACTGAGGGGCACCCGGACAAAGTCTGCGACCTCATCTCCGACACGATCCTCGACGCGTTACTGCGCGAAGACCCCCAGGCGCGGGTCGCGGTGGAAACAGTCGCGACGACGGGGCTGGTACACCTCGTGGGGGAAGTGACGACGACGACGTACGTGCCCATGGCCAAGATCGTCCGGGAGACGATCAAAGACATCGGCTACGTCTCCTCCGATATTGGCTTTGACGGCGACTCCTGCGGCGTCTCCCTGTCCATCGGCGAACAATCCCGCGACATCGCCCAAGGGGTGGACTCCAGCTTCGAAGAACGCACCGGCGGGGACGAGGACGCCCTTTCCCGCCAGGGTGCCGGTGACCAGGGGATCATGTTCGGCTACGCGACGAACGAGACCGAAGAACTCATGCCGCTACCGATCCTGCTCGCCCACCGGCTCGCCGAGCAGCTCGCCCACGTGCGCAAGAGCGGCGAAGTGGACCGGCTCCGCCCCGACGGCAAGACACAGGTGAGTATCGCCTATGACGGCGAGCGCCCGGTGGCGATCACCGACGTCGTCGTCTCTGCCCAACACGACGACGACCCGTCCGTGCTGCGCCACCTGCCAGAACTGCTGACCAGGAACGTGATCGACCCTGTCATCGACGAATTCACCGACCGGCTCGGGCTCGCGCGCGAATTCGGTGCCCCGCAGATCAACCCGACCGGCAAATTCGCCACCGGCGGACCCATGGGCGATGCCGGGCTCACGGGCAGGAAAATCATTGTTGACACCTACGGGGGAGCCGCCCGCCACGGCGGGGGAGCGTTCTCAGGAAAGGACCCCTCGAAGGTCGACCGCTCCGCCTCCTACGCCTTGCGATGGGTCGCGAAGAACATCGTCGCCGCCGGGCTTGCCGACCGCTGCGAACTGCAAGTGGCCTACGCGATCGGGCTCGCCCATCCTCGCTCGCTGTTTGTGGAAACCTTCGGCACGGAGAAGGTGCCCTTGGCTACGATAGAGAAGGCGATTTGGGAGGTGTTCGACCTTCGCCCGGCGGCGATTATCGACAGCCTCGACCTCATCCGCCCGATCTACGCATTGACCTCCAACTACGGCCACTTCGGCCGGCAGTTGCCGGAGTTCACGTGGGAGAAGACGAACCGGGTCAAGGAGCTCACCGCCGCGATCTCCTGACCCCGGGGGAAGAGAGGGGAGAGGTGAACGAACGAGCAACCCAGCCGAGCTTGCTCGACCCTGGCCTCACGCCCCCCACCCAGCCCACAACGGGGGAGCAGTGGGCGGGGATCGCCCAGGTGACGATCGATTCGCCGCTTCCCCATCTGGACCGGCTGTTCGATTACGGCATCCCGAAACGCCTCGACGACGACGCGCAGGTGGGTGCGCGGGTGCGGGTGCGTTTCGGCGGCCGCAAC
>JAJYRV010000225.1 GCA_021793935.1 Actinomycetes bacterium
GCGGCTTGCCCTTGGGCCAGGACCAGTCGTCGTAACTCGGGCGGTGGATGAGCAGGACCTCCAACCGCTCTCGGCGCACCCGCCACACCACGGCTCCTGCGGCGCGGACCACCTGCGCCATCAGCGCGCCATCGCGGCGGTTCGCCGCCGGGCCGTCATGAGCAGGGTGTGCAGATCGTCCAACGGCTCGCCGCCCTCATCGGTGTTCACGCGCACCCAGTGCTGGCCGTGGTCCTCGTCGTGGCGCAGGTGCCAGGAGGCGGTGCTCGGCGCGACGGAGAGGTCGATGAGCCCGACGAGGTCGTGGATGTGCTCCGGATCGGTGATGTTGACAAGTACCTCCACCCGGCGATCGAGGTTTCGGTGCATGAGGTCGGCCGAACCGATGAACACGTCCGGCTCGCCACCGTTGGCGAACGCGTAGATGCGGGAGTGTTCGAGGTATCGGCCGAGGATCGAGCGGACCCGGATGTTGTCGCTCAGGCCGGGGATCCCTGCCTTGAGGCCGCAGATTCCGCGCACGACGATATCGATGGGCACCCCGGCCTGGGAGGCGCGGTAGAGCGCATCGATCGTCTCCTCATCGACGGCGGAGTTCATCTTGAATTTGATCCACGCCTCCGTGCCCGCCTCGTGGTGGGCGATCTCGCGCTCGATCCGTTCGATGAGCCCGCTTCGCACCGAATTCGGGGCGACGAGGAGGCGGTGGAATTTTGCTTTCGGGGCGTACCCGGAGAGTTGGTTGAACAGGCGGGTGAGGTCCTGGCCGACGTCGGAATCGCTCGTGAGCAGCCCGTGGTCCTCGTAGAGCCGGGCGGTTTTGGGGTTGTAGTTGCCGGTGCCGATGTGGCAGTACCGGTGCAGGCGGTCCCCCTCCTGGCGCACGACGAGAGAGAGTTTGCAGTGGGTTTTCAGGCCCACGAGCCCGTAGACGACGTGCACGCCCGCCTGTTCGAGTTTGCGGGCCCAGGTGATATTCGCCTGTTCGTCGAATCTCGCTTTGATCTCGACGATCGCCAGCACCTGTTTGCCCGCCTCGGCGGCGTCGATGAGGGAGTCGACGATCGGGGAGTCTCCCGAGGTGCGGTAGAGGGTCTGTTTGATCGCGAGCACGTGCGGGTCCGCTGCCGCCTGGGCGAGGAACTGCTGCACGCTGGTGGAGAACGAATCGTAGGGGTGGTGCAGCAGGACGTCGCGGGAGGAGATCGCCCCGAAGATGTCGACCGGAGCGGAACTTTCGACCGGGGCGAGCTCTTTCGCCGTCGTCGGAATATACGCGGGATACTGCAGCTCCGGCCGCTCGAGATCAGCGATGATGTTCAGGCCGGTGAGGTCGAGCGGGGCGGGCAGCTCGTAGACGTCCGCTTCGCTGATTCCCAGTTCCCGGATCAGCATTTCTCGTAGTTTCCCGGGGAACCCTTCGGCGAGTTCCAGGCGGACCGGGGGGCCGAATCTGCGGCGGAGCAGCTCCTTCTCGAGGGCGTTGAGGAGGTTTTCCGCGTCGTCCTCCTCCACTTCGAAATCCTCGTTCCGGGTCACGCGGAACACGTGGTATTTGACGATGTCCATCCCGGGGAACAGGTAGTCAAGGAAGTGGGCGATGACGTCTTCGATGGGCACGAAGGAGGAGTACCGCACCTCGTTGTCCATCTCCGTCGGGTCGTGGGGCCGGCCGCGGACGTCCACGGCGAGGAACCGCGGGAACAGTTGCGGAACCTTCACTCGGGCGAAGTGTTCGCTGCCGGTGCTCGGGTTGCGCACGATCACGGCGAGGTTGAGCGAGAGCCCGGAGATGTACGGGAACGGGTGCGCGGGGTCGACCGCGAGCGGGGTGAGGACGGGGAAGATATTCCGGCGAAAGTACTTGTGGAGCCGGTTCTGTTCGGATTCGGAGAGGTCATCGAACCGGACCAGGGTGATATCGGCTCGCGCGAGTTGCGGTTGCACGTCATCGGCGAACACCGCGGCGTGGCGGGCCGTGAGCTCGTGCGCCGTCACGCTGATGGCTTCCAGGACGTGGCGCGGATGCAGGCCGGAGGCGGCCGCCACGGCCATCCCGGTGGCGATGCGGCGTTTCAGGCCGGCGACCCGGACCATGAAGAACTCGTCGAGGTTGGAGGCGAAGATGGAAAGGAACCGGACCCGCTCGAGCAGGGGCAGGGTCCGATCCTCCGCGAGCTCCAGGACCCGCTCGTTGAATGCGAGCCAGCTCAGTTCCCGGTCAGCGAACCGGTCGGCGGGCAGGTCCGGGCAGGTTCCGGCCGCGGCCTCCGCGGCGAGGTCGGCGCGGTTCACCGGGATCATTTCACTCGTGCTCACACCGTGCACTTTATTACGCTAGCCTTCTTCGCGCACTCGATTCCGCCAACGCTCCGGCGGGCGTCTCACGTGTACTGGACGTGCGTGATGGCGCGGGTGAACCCGTAGCGGGTATAGGTCGCCAGCGCGGGGGCATTATCCCCCTCGACGTAAAGGTCCATCGTCGTCACCCCGACCGTGGCCATGTGGGCGAGCGCGTATTCGGTGAGGAACTTTCCTACCCCGCGCCCCTGCGCCGTCGGGGAAACCCCAAGTACGTAGATCTCGGCCGTGTCCGCACCGGGTTCCCGTTTCACCCACATGTATCCGAGCAGTTCCCCGCTGTCGTCGCGGGCGAGCCAGAATACCCGCGGGTCGAACCACGGTTGGGAGATCCGCTCCTGCAGATCCGCGTGGGTGAGCCGGCCCTGCTCGGGATGGTCGGCGAACGCGGCGGCGTTGACGCGGAGCCAGTCCGATGCGTCTGCCTCGGTGAACGTGGTCAGCATCATTCCAGCCGGCACCTGCGGGAGCCTCGCGCTGGGATCGAGGTCGGCGCTCATGTACACGAGCTCCCGGGTGGGGTTCAACGAGCGGCTGCGGGCGAGCGCTCGCGCTCCAGGAAGATCTCCGTGGGCCCAAACCGCCGCTCGGGCATCGCGGGCCTTCACCGCATCCAGGAGTGCCCCGCCGATGCCGTTTCGCCGGTATTGGGGGTGCACCGCGAGTTCCGCGGAGTGGCGGTCGATCTGTCCGTAGGCGACGATGGCGCCGGGCTTCGTCAGCAGCAGGTGGGTGACCGAGGGGGAGGCGAGGTTGAACAGCGTCTGCTCACCGAACGCCTCGATCCCGTCTGCGCGGGCGACGAGGTCGGCGAACTCCCGCACCGGTCCCGCGTGGTCGGGGGTGAACGGGGTGAAGTCGGGGGTCAATCGAGCCGTCCTGCCCGCCACATCCCTGCGGCCTTCTCGAACTCCTCCGCGCGGGTTTGGAGCACGGAGGCGTGCCGGGTGAGCCGGCTCGCGCGTTGGCCCTCATGAGCGTCCGCCTCAAGCGCGGCGCCGGTGGTGAGCACCCGGCAGAATGCACCGGCGCGCTCTAAGGTGACGGCGAAGTCGCCTTGGAAGACCCCGGAGAGAACGGCGTCGACTCCTGCGCGCACTTCCTCGGGGCCGGGGAGGTGGGCGAGCCCGGCGATGACTTCATCGACCTGCGCGTTCTGGGAACCGAGCCGGAAGTGCACGGACATGAGTTCGCCATCCTCCTTCGTCCATTCCCGCAGGAGGTAGAGCCGCCAGAGGATGCCGGGCAGGGTAGTCGCCGGACTGTCCGCCCACATCCCGGCGACGATGTCGATGCCTTCGGTGTCGACGAGGGTGATGAGCCGCTTCACGAGCTCTGCGTTGTCGGAGTCCGCCCGGCCGCCGGAGACGATCGCCCCGGCGGTCATGTGGGCGACGTCGGAGCGGGTGGAGGGATCGACGTCACCAATGATGCGCTCGGCGCGTTCTTCGGTCAGCATTGCGGGCCTGCGAAAACGGGTCGTCACTAGTGTCCTTTCCCGGCCAGGTTCGGGGCGTGGCCGCCTCTCACGATACGTGCCGGGCGGGCGATTCGCGAGTGAGGAACGCCACTGTCAGCCGAAGGGGAACCCTTCGCCGCGGTACGTGGCCACGGTTGCTTCGATCGTTCCGCTCTCGGCGCCGGCGGCGGCGCCGCGGACGAGGTGCACCCGGGCGAAGTGCTCCATGAGTTCCCCGGCTTTCGCGTGGCGGAA
Source organism: Actinomycetes bacterium (assembly GCA_021793935.1). The sequence continues at coordinate 4,076 of JAJYRV010000225.1, forward strand.
CCACACGCGGTCCCCGATCCTGGGTTCCTCGCCGGGGTGGAATCGCAGCGGCGTCTGCACCTCGCCCGCCCCCTCGGTGCCCACGTAGCGGCCGGCGAGTGGGGCGGGAGCGCGGTCCGGCCCGTTGGGCCCGGAGGCGATGTATCCGCCGCCGAACGCGGTCGCGTACCCCGGTCCCGGTCGCCGGACGACGTCGAGTCCGAAATACGCGGCCGGCCGGGGTGAGAACGTGGAGTAGTGGTCGAACAGGGTCGGGACGAACAGCCCCGATCCGGCGGTCACCTCCGTCACCGTCGCGGAGGCCGCGGTTTCGGCGACGCTGCCCGAACCGCCTCCGTTGACGAGGAGCGGCACGCCCCCGATCACGGCGTGGACCGCGCGGGTGAC
>JAJYRV010000226.1 GCA_021793935.1 Actinomycetes bacterium
CGCCTCGAGGCGGGCTTGTTCGCGCATCTCCGTGGACGCCGTCTCTGCTTCTTCGCGCAGCTCGCGAATCTCGCGTTCAGCGGCCACGCGGGTTTCGGTGATCTCTCGTTCCGTGGTTGCCCGAGTGGTACCCAACTCGCGCTCCAGGGAGGTGCGCCGTTCGTTGCTTTCAGTCTCGATCGCGCTGGAGATCCGCGCCGCTTCCCGCTCGGCGGAGGAGACGAGTTCCTCGGCCCGGCGCTGGGCGGCTTCGAGCACCCCCTCGACCTGGCTCGCCGTGGAAGTCGTGACGACCTCGGCCTCGGAACGTGCGGCAGCGAGGCGGTCGGCGGCCTCTGATTCCGCCTGCGCGGTCAGTTGATCGGCCTGCGCCTGGGCGAGGCTAGTGATGTCCGCCGCCTGTGCGTGGGCCTGCGAGACGATCGCCGCAGACTGCTCTTCCGCTGAGCGCAGCAGTTGCTCGATGCGTGCACCCAGCCCCGTGTAGGTCGGCTTATCGATCTCCTTCAGGCGAGCCTCCGCCTGGGAGAGCTGGCTCGACATGGTCACCGCTGCGGCGTCGAGAGATTCCACCTGCTCACGCGCATCCCGCAACTGGCGCTCGAGACCATTGATGAGTTCGTCTACCTGTGCCCGGTCGTATCCGCGCATCACCACGGGGAAACGCGGCTGTTCATCGACCATGTCTTGCTCCTTAGAATTAACCGGCACCTTAACCCCGACCAGCGTTAGCCTAGCGCCAAACTATGGTGGTTGCCTGTGTGTGATCTCACCCGCAAATTTCACTCTTGGCATGAGAAATCGCCGAAAGGGTTGCAACTACCGTAATCTTATTACGGCGCCCTGCGCGAACCGTACTTGAGGAGTAGGCAAGGTGATTCGACGTATTCTCGCGATAGTCCTAATAGTGCTCGGGCTGGGCACTATCGGGGCCGCGATTGCCTCCGCAACGGTCTGGAAACCGGACTCCACCGTCACCGTGCCGCTCCCCTCCGAGCCCGACGTCAACTACGTCATCTCCGAGCCCGGCGTCCTCAACATCGTTAACGAGACAGTAAAAGTACGCGTGGTTGCCCAAGACGGTGAGAGTCCGGTCTTCCTCGGCATGGGCCGCACCGCCGACGTGGAGGCTTGGGTAGCCGAGAGCGACCATGGAGCAATCACCGGGCTGCAGACCTGGGACTCCCTCAACTACCAGAAGATTGACGGCGTCGAACCCGAGACAGAGGACGAGGACGGCGAGGAGACGGCCGAGGAAGAGGAGCCAGAACCCGCTAACCCCGCCGATTCTGACATGTGGGTGGAGCAGGTCAACGGCGTCGGCGAACTGACCTACACATGGGAAGAAGTGCCGGGCCGCTGGTCGATGATCGTTGCCACCGATGGAACCTCACCGGCGCCGATGGTCGAATTCACGTGGGAACGCGAAGTACCCACGCCCGCCCTCATCCCCGGCATCCTCGTAGGGTCGGTACTGACGCTCCTCGGCTTCGTACTCCTCGCCCTCGACGTGCTCGCGCGCCGCAAGCTGCGTGCCATAGGTGCCGAGGGGGACGTCGATGACGACGTGGACGTTGACGAGGTGGCCGAGGCCGACGACCTTGAGGTGGTCGGCACCGATTCCGAGGAAACCAGCGCGGAAGAAATAACTCCCGAAGAGATCATGGCGGGAGTGGAAGCGGCCACCCAGGAACCCGATCCGCTCATCGCGACAACGGAATTCGAGTACGTGCAGGCCCCGGACTCACCGGCCACGGAAGAGTACCCGCACCGCCTCGAATCCGAGGCACCCGAGGAAGAGGACCGCCCGCTCACCCGCCGGGAGATCCGCGAACGGGAACGCGCCCGCGAACGCGCGGCGGCGCTCGGATTGGACTCGGGTGACGAGGCAGCGGAGCTACCCGAAATGTGGCCGACCCAGGAACCACAAGAGCATGCGGAGGCTGCTGTGAGCGAGGCGCCGCCCGCTCCTAAGCAACGCCGGCGCTGGTGGCGCAAGAAACAGACTCCACCTCCCGCATCCGCACCCGGGCCCATCGTCCTCGATGACGACACGGGCGAAATTATTATCACCGGCGAGATCGACCTCTCGAGCCTCAACCCGCAAGCCTCCGGCGCCTCCTGGCGAGCGACCTGGGGATTGGACAGCGATACACCCACCAGGTGGATCCCAGTGATGAAACCGACGGACGGTGGGGAGGACGACGATGAAGAGTAACAAGGTCCGCGCAGCATTTGCGTTAGTGCTCGCGGGAACCCTGGCGGCCTGCGCCGTCCCCGTGCCGGAATTCACCCCACCACCAGAGGAAACTCAGGTCTACCCGGTCCTCGATGAGAGCCGGTTGGACCGCGTGCTCGCTGCGGTGAACGACACGTTGGCCGAGGCCGACGCCGATGCCGATAAGGAAGAGCTCACCCCGCGCGTATCCGGGCGGGCAGCGCAGATGCGCGGCTGGGAATACTCGCTCGCCAAAGCAACCAAGAAGGCCGAGCTCGAAGATCCCTACACGCCCCAGCCGCTCGCGACCGATCCCGCGGTGGCCATCATCGCTGCGACCGATGACTGGCCGCGCCAGGTCATGGTGATCACCGATCCCCCGGAGGACGGGAACATCCCACTCCTGCTTGCCCTGCAACAGGAATCGCCCCGCGACCAGTACTCGCTGCAAGGCTGGGCCCGGCTCCTGCCGGGCGTTACCACTCCCCAAACGGACGCCGCCGCGAGCGGCTCCGAGCAGCTCGCCCCTGACAGCGAAGGCCTCATCCTCACGCCGGAGGAGACGGTGAAGGCATACGCCGACGTGCTGAACAAGGGCAAAGACAGTAAACACGCGAAGAAGTTCGCCGAAGACGAGTATCGCAGTCTCCTGAACGAGGAAAAGAAGGCGCTGTCGGAATCGCTCGAGGTCGCAGGTAAGGTCACCCAGGAAACCAAGCAAGCAGGTCCCACGTACGCACTGAGCACCTTCGACGGAGGCGCGATCGTATTGAGTGGCATGACGACGGAACAAAAGTATGAAAAGACCGTCCGGCAAGCGAAAATGAAGGTGGGGTCGCTCGTCGCCGCGAAGAACGACGGCAACTCCGAGGTCGATTCCACCCTCACCGCCGTCTACCAACATATGGTGGCGTTCTACGTCCCTGCCGAAGATAGTGAAGACAAGATCGACGTCCTGGGCGCCGAGCGTGTCCTCAGCAGCGTGAAGCAGCCCGAAGAATAAGGAGAATTGAGGCAATGACCGCCCCCGAATCTGGAATCGACATCCGTGGCGCCGTGGATCTGAGCGCACTAGCGCAACCGAGTACCCCGCAGGAGTCCGCTCCTGAGGGGCTTGTAGTTGAGGCGACGGCGGCAACCTTCAATACCCTCGTCGAACAATCGAACAACGTGCCGGTCATCGTTGACCTGTACTCCGGGCGATCTCAGGCGAGCGCGCAACTATCGAACACGTTGCAACAGCTCGTGACCGAGTACGCCGGAAAATTCCTCCTCGCTCGGGTGAACGCCGATACTGAGCCGGACATCGTTGCCGCCTTCGGGGTGCAGGCCCTGCCCACGACCGTCGCGATCGTGAAGACCCAACCACTACCGCTGTTCCAAGGCGTCCACGAGGCCGCCCAGATCCGCCAGGTACTCGACGAGGTGCTGCGCGTCGCGGCGGAGAACGGGGTCACCGGGACCCTCGAAGTCTCCGAGGAAGATCCCGAGGAACCGGCTGAAGAGCCGCTGCCCCCACACATTCAGGAAGCCTACGACGCGATCGAGCAGCAGGATTTCGACGCGGCAATCGAGGCGTTCAAGAAGGGACTGGCGAACAACCCGGCGGATGCAGAGGCTAAAGCGGGTCTCGCCCAGGTCGAACTGCTCAAACGGCTCGAGGGCAAGGACCCGGAGCGAGCCCTCGCCGATGCGCGCGACGCGCGGCCGGGCGAGGTAGACACGCAGCTACTGGCCGCCGACGTCGAGGTGAGTAGGGGGGAGCTTTCCGCGGGATTCCAACGCGTTCTCGCCGTCATCACCTCCACGGCCGGGGAGGAACGCGAAACGGCGCGCAAGCGTCTGGTGGAGTTGTTCCTGCTCGCCCCAGAAGGTTCTCCGGACGTTGCTGAGGCGCGGAAGAAACTCGCGCTCGCCCTCTTCTGAGGAACCCCCGAGCGCCTCTACGCGCCTTCCTCGGCGTGGACGAACATCAGGGCCCCGAGCGGGGGGAGTTGCACCAACGCGGAGGCGGGGAACCCATCGTGGGGCCCTTCCTTAGCCGTCACCATGCCGAGGTTGCCCACTCCTGATCCGCCGTAGGCGGGCGCATCCGTGTTGAGGATCTCGCGCCACTGGCCCGTGCGGGGCAGGGGGAGGCGATAATTCTCGTGGGGGGTACCCGCGAAATTCACCGCAACCGCGACCTGTGAACTCTCACCCTCGCGAAGGTAGGCAATGACGTTGTGGTCACCGTCGC
>JAJYRV010000227.1 GCA_021793935.1 Actinomycetes bacterium
CCCGAAGATCACCGGGCGGCGGCCAAAAAACTCCGGGAGCTTAGCGATATCACTCCGGAATTCCTCGGTTGGCTCGGTTCACTCGTCTCCCTGGGCGGCGCTGCCTCCCGCCTCGCACCCGGGCTCGTCGTACCGATCGCGCGAAAAGCACTGCGGCAGATGGTCTCCCACCTCATCATCGACGCCACTGATGCGAAACTCGGCAAAGCGATCGAAAAGATCAAAACCGATGATGTCCGTTTGAACCTGAACCTGCTCGGCGAATACATCCTTGGCGAAACCGAGGCCGAGCGGCGCCTCGCCGGCACCCATAAGCTTCTCGACCGCGACGACGTCGATTACGTATCGATCAAAGTGTCCTCCACGGTCGCGCCGCACAACCATTGGGCGTTCCACGAAGCGGTCGCTCACATGGAAGATCGGCTCGTGCCCCTGTTCGCCAAAGCCCGCGCAGCGAGCCCGCGAAAATTCATTAACCTCGATATGGAGGAATACCCCGACCTCGACCTCACCGTCGCCGTCTTCAAGCGGATTCTCGAGCGTCCGGAGTTTCACGACCTCCAGGCAGGCATCGTGCTGCAGGCCTATCTTCCCGATGCGCTAGGGGTGATGATGGACCTACAAGCGTGGGCAGCCGACCGCGTCGCGCGCGGCGGGGCGCCCATCAAGGTCCGGGTCGTCAAAGGGGCAAACCTGCCGATGGAGATCGTCGACGCTCGAATCCACGGCTGGCCGCTAGCGACGTGGGATTCCAAGCAAGGTTCAGACACCTCCTACAAAGCGGTGCTCGACTACGCCCTCACCCCCGAGCACGTGAAGAACGTTCGTATCGGGGTAGCCGGGCACAACCTGTTCGACCTCGCTCTCGCCTGGCTCCTGGCCCGGGCGCGAGGGGTCGAGGAGGGAATGGACGTGGAAATGCTGCTCGGCATGGCGACCGGGCAGGCCGAGGCGGTGAAGCGGGACGTGGGCTCGCTGCTGCTCTACACGCCAGTCGTCCATCCCGGCGAGTTCGACGTCGCGATCGCCTATCTCATCCGGCGCCTGGAGGAAGGCGCAAGCCAGGAGAACTTTATGTCCGCCGTCTTCGATCTCGCCGACGACGAGGCATTGTTCGAGCGGGAGAAGGAGCGTTTCCTTGGCTCCCTGTCACAACTGGCGGCGATCACCGGTGATGGCCGACCTGAGGACTACCGAGTTCCCCAGCCCTCCCGAGACCAGGACCGCCGCCGCGCCGATGCCCGCGAGGTGGCACCGCGCGCGGACGAGATCGCCGAGGCGGGTTTTTCGAACCGGCCCAACACCGACCCCAACCTCGCCGCGAACCGGGAATGGGGCCGGGAGATCGCCGGGCGGATGATCGACTCCGAGCTCGGCCTCGATCTCGTCCGCAGCCAGACGCTGCCCGATTCCACGGCGCTGAACGAGGTGCTCGACCGCGGGCGCACTGCCGCGACCACCTGGCAGGAACTGCCCGTTTCTGAACGCGCCCGAATCATCCACCGCGCCGGGGAGATGCTCGAACACCGGCGCGCCGACCTGCTTGAGGTGATGGGCGCGGAGTGCGGCAAAACTCTCGACCAGAGCGACCCCGAAGTGAGTGAAGCGATCGACTTCGCCCACTACTATGCATCCCTTGCCACCGAGATGACCACGATCGACGGCGCGGAGTTCTCCCCGCGTGCGCTCACCGCCGTCATCCCGCCGTGGAACTTTCCCGCCGCGATCCCCGCCGGTGGGGTCCTCGCCGCCCTTGCGGCTGGTTCGGCCGTGATCTTCAAACCTGCCCCCGCTGCCGCTCGGACCGGGGCGGTCATCGCGGAATCCCTCTGGGAGGCGGGAGTACCGCGGGAGGTGCTGCAATACGTCCAATTCCCCAGCGACGAGGCCGCCTCGGAACTCATCGCCGATCCGCGGGTCGACCAAGTGATTCTCACCGGTGCATACGACACAGCTGAGCTGTTTCGTTCGCTCCGCCCCGATCTGCCGATCTTCGCTGAGACCTCGGGCAAGAACGCGATTATCGTCACGCCGAACGCCGATCTCGACCTCGCGGCGAAGGACGTTGCCGCCTCCGCCTTCGGTCACGCGGGCCAGAAGTGCTCCGCTGCTTCCCTCGTCATCCTCGTCGGCTCCGTCGCCCACTCGAAGCGGTTCCGCAGCCAGCTCCTCGACGCCGTGACCTCCCTGAAGGTGGGCACACCAGAGGATCTCACGGCCCAGATGGGGCCGGTCATCGCTGCGCCTTCGGGCAAGCTTCTGCGCGGTCTTACGAGGCTGGGCAAGGGAGAATCGTGGCTCATCCGGCCCCGCCCCGTGGATACTGATCATCCCCTGGCCCGGGACGCCCGGGGCGGGGTGAAACTATGGTCGCCCGGGGTCCGCGACGGCGTCCAACCGGGTTCGGAGTACCACCACGTGGAGTATTTCGGGCCCATCCTCGGGATCATGACGGCAGAGACGTTGACCGAAGCCATCGAATACGTGAACGCGGTCGACTACGGGCTCACCAGCGGCATCCACTCCCTTGACGCCGAAGAGGTGCGCGAGTGGCTCGGGTCGGTGCAGGCGGGCAACCTCTACGTGAACCGAGGGATCACCGGCGCGATCGTGCGCCGACAATCGTTCGGGGGATGGAAGAAGTCCGCGGTCGGGCCCGGCACCAAAGCGGGTGGGCCGAGTTACCTCTATGGGCTGGGAACCTTCACCGACGCCAGCCCCGCCGAGGCGGCGCACCCCGAACTTCGCCCCCACGCCGAGGAGTTGCTCCGCGCGGCAGAAGCGACTGGAGTTGTGGGAGCAGATCTTGATTGGTTGCGGGCGGCCCTCGGCACCGACGAACGGGCGTGGCAGGAGGAGTTCGGAATCGCCCGGGACGCCTCGGGGTTGGAGGTGGAACGAAACCTCCTGCGTTACCGGCCCACCGATGTGACGATCCGCCTGTGCGAAACCGCGCCCGCGCGGGAGACGATCCGGGTGCTCGCTGCAGCCCTAGCGGCCGGCGCCCGCCCAGTTATCTCCACGCCGCGGGCCCTGCCCCGACCGGTGGCCGACGTACTCGACGGAGCCGGTGTCTGCGTTCGATATGACGACGAGGCGGGCTGGCGTGAGCACCTCGCCGAGCTCGCGGCAAAAGCGGGGTCCGATTCCGCGCACCGAGTGCGGATCGTCGCCGGTGAGGACCGCTCCGAGCGGGAGGCCGAGGTGTACGTGGCGACCAGCGGGAAGCCAGACATCGCCGTCTACGGGTCACCGGTCGTGAGCGCGGGGAGGGTGGAGATGCTCCCCTACCTGCGTGAGCAAGCGGTGTCGCTCACCGCGCACCGGTTCGGCACGCCGAACAAACTTGCCTGGGAGGTGATCTGAGCGCCCAAGCGGGCGAATAATCTGCGATTCCCACCGCCGGGTGGCGCGCGAGGAACCCACTCGCGCACTTTCACAGAAGGGGACAATGATGTCCGACCAAATGTACCTGTACATCGCCTTAGGCGTGTACTTCGGAGGGATGCTCGCGATCGGCTATTCCGCGTATCGCAAGACCTCCGGCCACGAGGACTATATGATCGGCGGGCGATCCCTCCCGCCGTGGGTCGCGGCCCTGAGCGCCGGCGCCTCCGACATGTCCGGATGGCTCATCATGGGACTGCCCGGGGCGGTTTACGCCGCGGGCCTCATCGAGGCTTGGATTGCCATCGGCCTCACCCTCGGGGCGTATTTCAATTGGCTGTTCGTTGCCCCGCGCCTGCGGGCGTATACCGAGGTGGCACGTAACTCGATCACCATCCCCTCGTATTTCGAGAACCGGCTCCGTGATGACACGCGGCTGCTGCGGATTCTCTCCAGCCTCGTGATCCTCGTGTTCTTCACCCTGTACGTGTCCTCAGGGATGGTTGCCGGTGGGGTGTTCTTCGAGAGTTCGTTTGGATCGAACTATGTGCTCGGGATGGTCATCGTCACCAGCGTCACCCTCGCCTACACACTGTTCGGGGGGTTCCTCGGGGCTAGCCTCACCGACGTCGCGCAAGGGCTCATGCTCGTGATCGCCGTCATCATCGTTCCGGTCGCCGCGGTCATCGCCGTCGGCGGGTTCAGCGAAGCCGCAACTCTGATCCGGGAACTCGAACCCAGCCACTTCAGCTTCGCGGGCGGCACGGCGCTCACCTCCGCGACGTTCATCGGAATCGTGTCCGGTCTCGCGTGGGGGCTGGGTTACTTCGGACAGCCGCACATCATCGTGCGCTTCATGGCACTGCGCAAACCCGCCGAGGCGAAGAGCGCTCGGCGCATCGGGGTGACGTGGCAGATCGTCTCGCTCACCGGCGCGGTGTTCTCGGGGCTCGTCGGGGTTGCTTTCATCGCCAGGGAAGGAATTGACCTGAGCAACTCCGAGACGATCGTGCTGGTGATGTCACAGACACTACTGCACCCCCTAGTGGCCGGCCTGGGCTCTGTTGCA
>JAJYRV010000007.1 GCA_021793935.1 Actinomycetes bacterium
CTCAGGCCGCTTCAGTGCATCGCAATCCGGGAGTGTTCATGTCTGGTCACCGGGATCGGTGGGGTTCGGCGCAGATGGGGCAGGTGGATTGGGAAGGGGTGGCCAAGGCTGGGGGCGTGTTGGTTGATGAGATGTCGATCCCGGAATTTGCGTATGCCACGGGGATGTCGGAGCAGGTGGCCCGGTCGTTGATTCATGATGCGGTGGTGATGTTCTACCGGTTTCCTCGTACGTGGGCGCGGATGAGTGCAGGGCAGGTGCCGATCTGGCGGGCCCGGTTGGTCCCGCGTCTGGGGGCGGCAGTGGAGATGAAGGTGGCCCGGTATGTGGATCGGCACTTGGATCAGGCCGGGGCGCGGTTTACTCGTGCGCATATTCAGCGTCTGATTGATGAGGCCCGCCTTCGCTACACTCCCGATGAAGTTGCGACCGAGGTGGCCGCCAGCGCCGAGCAGCGCGGGGTCGATATCGATACTCGGGGTGGGGCGCACCTGGGAGTGGCGGATGTGCGTGCCTGTTTAGACCTTCCTGATGCCCTGGATTTAGAGGCTGCTTTGGCCCAGGGGGCTGCGCAGTTGAAAGCCGCGGGATCTACCGAGCCGTTGGATGTGCGCCGGGCCCAGGCCCTGGGCGATCTGGCCCGCACCGCTCAAACCCCCAGCACTTCAAGCCTCACCTTCGCCAACGACGAAGGAATGATGATCGAAGAGACCGGCGAGGGCAGTGGCCGGGTGCGGTGGGATGGCAAGGGAGTTGCGAAGACTGGGGTGAAGATCTATATCCACCTCAATCACACCGCCCTACGCTGCACCTGCACCACCCCGCCCGAACCCCCGCCGAGCACCCCAGCAACGGGGACAGCTCCGCCTATTTCGGCATTTGGTGGGACAGCTCTGGCTGGTGCCGCCTTTGAGGGGACAACCCCGACGAAGACGGCGGCCTCGGCGGCGGATGCGACCTTCGATTCATCGCCGAAGACGACGGCCACGGGGACAGCTCCGCCCGCTTCGGCATTTGGTCGCAGAGCTCTGGGTGAAGGATTGCCGGGAGGGTCGTTTGTTGAATACTTCATCAAAGGCCCGGGCCCCAAACCGGGCCCCGGGGTCACGCCCGCCCCGGACGGACCCGCTCCGGGGTCGGAGGGGTTTTTGATGCCTGATGTGACCCGGCGGGAGGACCACTTGGGCGAGGTGTGCCGGGTGGATGGGACCGGGATGCCCACTGCTGTGCTGGCCCCAGGAACGATCCGGGGCTGGTTCACCCGTCCCCGCGCGTTTGACTATCCGGGGGTGAAGATTTCGGTGCAGCAGGTGTTAGATCCCCAAGAGTTCATCTCTAGTCAGGCCTACGAGGTGCCCCAACGGGCCCGGCAGGCCACCATCCTCACGGGCCGTTCGTGTGTGTTTCCCTACTGCCATGCCATCGCCGAGCGAGCCGATTGTGATCACATCACCCCCTACGATCAGGGCGGTCCTAGTTGTACGTGTAATCTTGCCGCGCTGTGCCGGTTTCATCACCGGTTGAAAACCCACGGCCAACACCACCCAGATCACAAATGGACCTACGCCCCGTTAGGAGAAGGAAAATACGTGTGGCAGGGCCCCAATGATATTCACCTGCTGCGCACCCCCACTGGGACCCATGTCCTGCCCGGGGATATCTTCACCACCCGCCCCACCGATGGCCAACCCACCCCTGGGATCCGCTACCCCGATGGCACCACCACCGGGTTTGATGAACACCACCCTGCCTTCGCCGCCGTCACCGACCCCCTGGCCCTGCCCCACTCCGACCCCCAGGGCCACCCCCGCCCCGTGCCCGAGGTGACCTTGATGCAACAACGCCTGCGCCAGCGGGCCAAAGACCCCGAGGCCAACACCTACTACCAACGCTACGCCGCCGCCGGCAAACACCTGGCCCGACCCGAAATCGAATACTGCCAACTCCCACCCCAAACCACCACCACACAGCCCAACAACGACAACAACGCCGTTGAACACGACCACAAAAACGACACCGACCACACCCCCGGCCCCTTCTACAACCCCGAACCCCCACCCTTCTAAACAAGGCGTTCCGGCGGGATCGTCAAGCGCGGCTCCGGGAGTTGATCTCGTACGTGGTACGGAATCCGAGGCGGCGGTAGATCTCGATCGCTCGGTGATTCTGCGCGTATACGCCCAACGAGACTCTCGTAGCCCCCTCCCGGAACGCGATTTGTGCCATCCCGGCGGTGAGGGCAGAGCCGATACCTTGCCCTTGGAACGCGGGCGCAGTGCCGATCGAACCAAAGTGAGCGGCACTTTTCCACCGCTCGCCGTCCCAGCCCGTGGCACCGCCGATCGCACGAACTTCCCCGCTCGTATCGACCCAGCCGAACCACCGCGAACCCGGGGTGTCCACGCTCAGATAGCTATCGGGAATTGCGCGTTCACGGACGGAGTCGATGAGCGCCCGCTCGCTTACTCGGTCGAGCTCGCGGACCCGATTAGAACCCGGAACTTCGGGCACGAAGTCGGCATCCATCCAATCCCAGTCTTCGGAGTCTGCGAAGGAGAAACTGGCGCGCACGTCGACACTCAGAAGTTCCCACGTCCCGCGGATCATCGACCCGCGAGTGAACCTGCGCGGATCGAGCCCCGAGAGGAGCTCGGCAATCGCGGCGGGTTTGCCTGCCCCGATGAACGCCATCCCGCGGCGAGAATCCTGTTCGACGACGATCGCCTCGCCCGTCTCATGAATAGCGAGGGGTTCATCAACCATTTCGGCGAGGAACGTGTGAGATCTCCACGCCGGAGGGATGGTCACCCCGGCCGGGTTCACTCGGCGCTAGCCTTCGGCTTCGCGTCGACCCCGGCCTCCTTACGCTGCTCTGGCGTGATCGGTGCAGGTGCCTGTGTGAGCGGATCGTAGCCGCCTCCCGACTTGGGGAAGGCGATGACGTCGCGGATGGACTCCGACTTGGTGAGGAGCGCAATAATGCGATCCCAGCCGAACGCGATCCCCCCATGCGGGGGTGCACCGAACGCGAACGCATCAAGAAGGAAGCCGAATTTCTCGCGCGCTTCTTCCTCGCCGATACCCATGATCTTGAACACGCGTTCCTGCACGTCGCCGCGGTGGATACGGATCGATCCTCCACCGATTTCGTTGCCGTTGCAGACGATGTCGTAGGCGTACGCGGTCGCGGCAGCGGGGTCCTCTTCGAATCGGTCGATCCACTCATCGGTGGGCGAGGTGAAAGCGTGGTGGACCGCCGTCCACGCCCCGCCTCCAACTGCTACGTCGTCGTCATCCTCATCTGCGGGCTTGAATAGCGGCGCGTCAACGACCCAGACGAAGGACCACGCGTCCTCGTCGATCAAGCCGGTGCGGTGACCAATTTCCACGCGGGCAGCACCGAGCAGTCCAAGGGAGGCACTGCGCGCGCCGGCGGCGAAGAAGATGGCATCGCCAGGATTGGCGCCGACGGCGGCAACGAGGCCTTCGCGTTCGGAGTCGGAGAGGTTCTTCGCAACCGGGCCGCCGAGCTCCCCGTCCTCGCCGACTGTGACGTACGCAAGTCCGCGTGCACCGCGCTGTTTCGCCCACTCCTGCCACGCATCGAACTGGCGGCGCGGTTGGGATGCGCCCCCGGGCATGACGACGGCGCCGACGTAAGGGGCTTGGAACACCCGGAACGGGGTGTCGGCGAAGTACTCGGTCAGGTCGACGAGTTCGAGGTCTAACCGGAGATCCGGCTTGTCGGTTCCGTACTTCGCCATCGCTTCGGCGAAGGTGATCCGGGGAATCGGCGTGGAGATCTCATAGCCGATGAGCTTCCAAATGTTCACCAGGAGATCCTCAGCGAGAGCGATGACATCGTCCTGCTCTACGAAGCTCATTTCCACATCGAGTTGAGTGAACTCGGGTTGCCGGTCGGCACGGAAGTCTTCATCGCGGTAACACCGGGCGATCTGGTAATACCGTTCCATTCCCGCCACCATGAGCAGCTGCTTGAAGAGCTGTGGCGATTGTGGCAGGGCATACCAGGATCCGGGGTTGAGGCGCGCTGGTACGAGGAAGTCGCGGGCGCCCTCGGGTGTGGAGCGGGTCAGGGTGGGGGTTTCGATCTCGACGAATCCCGCATCATCGAGGACCTCCCGGGCTGCTTTGTTCACCTGCGCCCGGAGCCGGATCGCGTGGGCCGGGTCGGGCCGACGCAGATCGAGGTAACGGTATTTCAACCGCACTTCTTCGCCCACGTCAACTCGCTCGTTCAGGGCCGTGGAAACTTGGAACGGCAGTGCTGCGGAGGAGTTGAGTACCTCCACGTCCGTGGCGATGACTTCGATCTCACCCGTGGCGAGGTTCGGGTTGGCGTTGCCTTCGGGCCGCGGCGAGACCTCACCGGTGATTTTGAGGACATACTCGCTGCGTAGCGGGTGGGCTACTTCTTCATCACGGATAACCACCTGGGCGATACCGGAGGAGTCTCGCAGGTCGATGAAGGCCACTCCCCCGTGATCTCGACGCCGATCCACCCAGCCAGACAGGGTTACGGTCGAACCGATATCGCTGGCGCGTAGGGATCCAGCGGGGTGGGTGCGATACACGGGGTTTCCTCCTCGGGCGCGTGAATAACAAGGCTATTGAGCCAACCCCTGATTCTACGGTGGATTCCGACCGTGGCGCACCTCCGAATCATCGCCAAACGCGTAAGGGCGGCCCGGCGGTGATGAGAAGCACACGAGCCTTCCCCCGATTCCACCGTGTTTGAACGTAAACTATTGAGGTTCGGAGCAGATGAGCCGCAGGTTGAGTGTTTTCAGGGTGCGGCGAGTGGCCACACGGGCCCGCGCTCCCATATGAAAGAGATCGGCAACTGCATGACTAACTTCGCCGACCTGGGTCTTACCGATGAGCTCGTTGAGCGCACCGCTGCCCTGGGTTATGAAGAGCCCACTGAAATCCAACTACAAGCAATTCCTCTGCTCATTGAGGGGCGCGACGTCGTCGGGGTCGCCCAAACGGGAACCGGGAAGACGGCGGCGTTCGGCCTACCGTTGCTCATGAAGGTCGACCCAGACTTCGCTGGCGTGCAAGGGCTCGTCCTCGCCCCCACGCGCGAACTCGCGATCCAGGTCGCCGACGCGATCGAGGAGATGGCGGACCGGTCGATCCGGGTCCTTCCCATCTACGGCGGCGCAGCCTACGGTCCACAACTCGGTGGGCTTCGCGACGGAGCTCACATCGTCGTGGGGACCCCCGGCCGCGTCATCGACATGCTTTCCCGGGGCGCTCTCGACCTCGGCGCGCTGCGTTACCTCGTTCTCGACGAGGCCGACGAGATGCTTCGGATGGGGTTCGCCGAGGACGTCGACGAAATCCTCTCCAGCGCGAACACCGAACGGCAGACGGCCCTGTTTTCGGCGACCATGCCGCACGCGATCCGCTCCGTCGCCAGGAACCACATGGTTGACCCCATCGAGGTTACGGTCAGCCCCGTGTCTTCGACCACCACGACGATCACCCAGGAATACGCGGTCGTTCCGTTCCGGCACAAGGTCGGCGCGCTCACCCGCGTCCTTGCGACGACGGAGGCTGAGGCAGCGATCGTGTTCGTCCGGACTCGAAAGGACGCCGAAGAGGTCGGTGCCGAACTCGTTGCCCGCGGGGTGAACGCCGCAGCGATCTCCGGGGACGTTCAGCAGAAGGAACGCGAACGGATCGTCGACCGACTCCGCAGCGGAACCCTGAACGTGCTTGTTGCCACCGATGTCGCCGCGAGAGGTCTCGACGTCGATCGGGTCGGCCTGGTCGTCAACTTCGACGTTCCGCGTGAAGTCGATGCCTACGTTCACCGGATCGGGCGAACCGGCCGAGCGGGGCGGCAGGGCCGAGCGTTGACGTTCTTCACTCCGAAAGAAAATAATCGCCTTCGTAACATCGAGAAGGTCACCGGCTCGCGGTTGAGCGCCGCTGAGATTCCGTCGCCGAAAGATGTCAGTGAGACCCGCGCGCGTCGAGTGCTTGCGGGGGTAGCCCAGCGCATTGAGCGCGGCCGGTTAGAGGTATATCTCGACCAACTCGCCGAGCTCGCGGAGACCTCTGAACTCGAGCCGGTGCAGATCGCCGCGGCGTTGCTCGCGACCGCTGTCGGCGACGACGGCCCACAAACCCGCGAAGAAAAATTCGAGGCGTCCTTCGATGACCGCCGTACCCGGGACCGCGACCGCGGGCCCCGCTCCTCCGGACCGGAAAGCGGATACACCAGCTACCGGGTCGAGGTCGGGTTCAAACACGGAGTTCGCCCCGGTGGGATCGTCGGTGCTATCGCGAACGAAGGCGGCATCCCGGGCAGTGAGCTGGGGCGGATCAAGATCTTCGATTCCTTTGCTTTGGTCGACATCGCCACCGAGCTTGATCACGATCAACTCCACCGCCTGCGGCGCGCGGAGGTGGGCGGAAACGCGCTGCGGATCTCCCTCGATACCGGCCCCAAGCGAGGCGGGTTCGATCGGCGTTCCCGGCGCCCCGATCGGGACTTCGGTCCTCGCCGCGGCCCCCGTACCGATGGCGTGCGCGGCGGAGATCGCCGCCCCCGCCAGTATGGACGCCCCAAGAAGCGCGCCTGAGGGTACGATCAGGTCCCGGTCAGCTCCGATAGTTGACCGGCGATGACGTCACCGAACCACACTGCGTCGTTGTGCCCGGCCTTGGGAATCTCGACGTAGGCGACCAGGTTCGGCGTTACCTGCGCCAACTCCTCGCTCTGAGCTGCTGGGACGAGCGTGTCTCGGGCTCCCGCGAGGATCAGGACCGGGGCGGTGACGCCAGCGATCCGCGATCGCGAATCGTAGTGATCACGCAGCAACCAGTGCACGGGAACCTTGAACAGGTGCCGGGCGACGTCCGCCATCGAAGTGAACGGGGAGCGAAGCAACATGCCACCCACGTCCACCTCCGCCGCCAGCGATACGGCCACGGCAGTTCCGAGCGATTCGCCGACGAGGAAGATGTCGTCAACGCCGTAGCCTCCCGCGCGAAGGTAGCGGTAGGCCGACCGGGCATCCTCGAGCAGGCCCGCTTCGCTCGGTGAGCCGGGATTACCGCCGAACCCACGGTAATCCACGAGCAGCGTGGCGAAGCCGGCATCGGCGAGGGCCTCGCCCACCGGGGCGCGCCCGGCCCGGTTTCCTCCGTTACCCGGCAGATACAGCACCGCGTGGCGGGCACTGTTTCGAGGCGTGAACAACCAGGCGCGCAGGTCGAGGCCGTCGCTGGTGCGGAAAGTGACGTTATCGGCACCGGGTGCCGGGGCGCCGGGGTCAGCGCGGTCGGGGGCGTAGAGCAGAGAATCCTGCCCGGCCCAGACCCCGGCGATGCCAAGGGCACCGAGCCCCGCAATGATGCCGACGGCACCGAGCCACACCTTCCTACGCCGTCCCCTCATTCCGCGGCGACGACCCGAGGCGTGAGATCGTCTGCCGGGGGGTTCCAGTTGCTTGCCTCGGCGGGGGCCTGTTCGCCGGAACGAATGTCCTTCACCTCATCCTCGGCGCCGTCTCGGCCCGGGAACCAGACGAACGGAATTCCCCGGCGGTCCGCGAACCGGATCTGCCGGCCGAGTTTGGCGGCCGTGGGGGATACATCCGCGGCGATCCCGCGCCCACGCAGGGCGGCGGCAATGTTCTCGCTTTCCATCCGATCCTGCTCATCCCACACGGCCACGAGCACCGCCGTGGGGGTCGAGCGGGTAGCGGTGACGAGGTTCTCGTGTAGTAGCCGCGATACGAGCCTCGTGACCCCCACGGAGATGCCCACGCCGGGGTAGGTCTTCTTCCCGTCCGAAGCGAGTGAGTCATACCTGCCCCCCGAGCAGATCGAACCAAGCCCTTCGTGACCCACGAGGGTGGTCTCATAAACCGAACCGGTGTAATAGTCGAGGCCTCGGGCGATCTTAAGATCCGCGCGAACTACTCCGGGAACACGCTGCGCCGCCGCCTCCACCAGGCGCACCAGCTCTTCCAAACCCTCATCCAACAGGGGGTGGGAAACACCGAGCGCACGCACATCATCGGCGATGCGGGCATCCTCCCCTGAGATCTCCGCCAGGGCCAGCGCCGCCTCGGCCTGGTCCGCACTCGCGCCGTTCTCACTCATGAGAAGCGCGCGAACCCCGTCCCGGCCGACCTTGTCGAGTTTGTCGATGGTTCGAAGCGTGCCTTCGATGTCCTCGAGCCCGATTCCCTGGTAGAAACCTTGGCTCACTTTGCGGTTGTTGACAGAGATTTTCACCGGCGGCATCCCGATCGCCCGGAGTTCCTCGAAGGCCGTGGCGATGACGATCGGCATGTCCGCTTCGTAGTGGAACGGAAGTTCCCCGTCGGCGACGACGTCGATATCAGCTTGGAGGAACTCGCGGAAGCGACCATCCTGGGGGCGTTCGCCACGCCAGACCTTCTGGATTTGGTAGCGCTTGAACGGGAAGTGCAGCTTGCCCGCATTCTCAATCACGTAACGGGCAAACGGAACAGTGAGATCGAAGTGGAGCCCGAGGGTGTCGGACTCTGGTTCCTGCGAATCCTCCTGCAACCGTCGCAGCAGGTAGACCTCCTTGGATGTCTCCCCCTTGGCGAGCAGATGCTCGAGCGGTTCCACCGCGCGGGTTTCGATCTCCGCGTAGCCGTGCAGCTCGAAGACGCGGCGCAGGGTGGAAACGATGTGGCTTTCGACGATCCGCTGGTTCGGCAACCATTCGGGGAAACCTGAAAGAGGGCTGATTCGACTCATGGTTGCCATTCTTCCACTCTCGGAGCCGGGCGTGTTTCCAGAACGTGACCACTCCGTGACACGGATTGGGTGTTCGGCGCGATTTTCACCCATAGACTAGTGCGCTGAAACGAGGTGGAAATGACAGCGGAAACCGGGCGAACGCACCAGGCGCGCCGCCGGGCGTGGACGATCGGGGCCCTAGCTGCCATGATCGTCGGAATGGGCGTGGCCATTTCCCTCATCGGCGGGAGCAATACCCGCGCCGCCGGCGACACCCCCACTCCCCCGCCCGCTGCGAATGCGCAAGGCAGGACGTGGGACGCGGTTGTGCACACCTCCGTGGGCGAGATCGATCTCTCCCTTGACGGCGCGTCGGCGCCCCAGGCCGTCGCGAGTTTCATTCATCTCGCCGAAGAAGGGTTCTTCGACGGCACCGAATGCCACCGGTTACTACCCGATTCACTCCTGCAATGCGGGGATCCCAGTGGAAGGGGAACCGGTGGGCCGGGTTACCAGTTCGGGCCGATCGAGAACGCGCCCGCCGACGACCTCTACCCTGCCGGGGCAGTAGCGATGGCGCGGGTCAGTGGAGATGGGGAATCCATGGGATCACAGTTCTTTCTCGTTTTTGACGACGTCGTGCTCCCTTCTGACGACGCAGGTGGCTATTCCGTTATGGGAGAGGCCACCTCCGGACTAGAGTTATTGCACGACATCGGAGAAGCGGGAACCGTCGACGGCTCAATGGATGGGCGTCCATTGACACGCGTCATCATCGAAAGTGTGGAGGTCAAATGACCGAGCAACAGAACCAGCAACCAGAATCAGCGCCAACACCAGATACTCGACCATCTGCGCCCGGGGCTGGTGCCCCTGCCCCCACGCCGCGGCCCACACCCGCAACGATCCCTCCCCCCTCGGCGCTTCCCAAGCCCAGCGTGCCTGTGCCCGCGGCGCCGCCGAGCACCACTGATGCCGCCGAACCCGCGCTCGACCCGGCCGACGTCGCCGAAGCGAGGAAGTTCGGGAAAGTGGATGGTGAAGGAAACGTCAGCGTCGTCGAAGCCGCTGGCGAGCGGGTGGTCGGCCAATACCCGGGAGTCTCGGAGGAGGAGGCGCTGTCGTTGTACGTGCGCCGCTACCTCGACCTGAAGGCCCAGGTGGCGCTGTTCGAAACCCGGCTTCCCGGGCTTTCCGCGCGCGACCTTGATACCGGGCTCGCCGCGTTGGATGACTCCCTTAAGGAACCGGCTGCGGTTGGGGATCTCGACACGCTCCGGGGCAAGGTTGACGAACTGCGCGGCAAAGTCGCCGAGCGGAAGGAGACCCTCGCGGCGGAGCGGGAGGCGGCGAAGGCCGAGGCCCTGAGCAAACGCACGAAGATCGTTGAGCGGGCCGAGGCGATCGCCGCGACCGACCCCGCCTCCATGCAGTGGCGCCAGCAGGGAGACCGGCTCCGGAGTCTCCTCGACGAATGGAAGCATGCGCAACGCACCGGCGCTCGGATCGACAAACCGACCGAGGATGGCCTGTGGAAGCGGTTCTCAGCTGCCCGCTCCACCTTTGATCGGGGCCGGCGCCAATTCTTCGCCGAACTCGACCGCAAGCATGCGGAAGCGAAAGCGATCAAAGAGAAACTCATCGAGCGGGCCGAGGCGCTGCAGAACTCCACGGACTGGGGTCCCACCTCCGGGGCGTACCGGCAGCTCATGGATGAGTGGAAAGCGGCGGGCCGCGCCTCCCGCAAGGACGACGACGCGCTGTGGGCCCGCTTCCGAGCAGCTCAGGATGTGTTCTTCGAGGCTCGCCAAGGCCACAACGAGGCGCTCGACGCGGAGTTCGAGGAGAACCTCAAGGTGAAACTCGCCCTCCTGGAGGAGGCCGAGAGACTCGTCCCGGTGAAAGATCTGGAACGCACGAAGACGAAACTGCGTGATATCCAGGACCGCTGGGAGGAGGCGGGTAAAGTGCCCCGCAGCCAGTTGCGGTCGGTGGAAGGCCGCCTCCGCGCCGTCGAACAAGCGGTGCGCGATGCCGAGGAGGCGGAATGGAAGCGTTCCGATCCCCAGCTGCAGGAACGGGCGGAGGGGGCGGCCGCCCAGCTGCACGCCGCAATCGCATCCCTCGAGGATGACCTCGCCGCCGCCGAACGCAGTGGAGACGAGCAGAAGGTCCGCAAGGCCCAAGAGGCCCTGGATGCGCGCAAGGCGTGGCTGGAGCAGGTGCTCAAAGCCGCCCAAGACGTGAGCTGAACCGGCTCTCACCCCGCGGGCGCGCCCGGCGCCTCACTCCACGTTGTAGCGGGCGTGGACCGCGGGGTTCTCCCCGTTCTCGGCATCGCTGCGGCTGCCGGTGACCCGGAAGGCGTCGAAGACGCTTTCGATCGACCGCACCTGGCTGAGCACGTGCCCGAGGTGGGAGGGTTCGGCCATTTCGAACAGGAACCTCAGCACGGCCACCCGATCCGTGGTCGTGCCCACGTTCGCGGAAAGAATGTTCACGTGGTTATCGCTGAGCACCTTCGTCACGTCCGAGAGCAGGCCATTGCGGTCAAGCGCTTCAACCTGGATCTGGACGAGGAAGACGGCGTCGTCCTGCCCAGAGGCCCATTCGACGTCGATGAGCCGGCCTTCCTCCTGGGTGCCGAGGTTCTTCAAGTTCGTGCAGTCGGCCCGGTGCACCGAGACTCCCTGCCCACGGGTGATGAAGCCCTTGATCTCGTCACCGGGTACCGGCGTGCAGCAGCGGGCGAGTTTCGTGAGCATACTCGTATCGGCCATGCCGCCGACGATGATCGCCGGGCTGGAGTCCCGGGTCGCGGGCCGCGCCCGGCTGGGGCGGGTCGCCTCGGCGAGGTCCTCCTGCGCGCCTTCCTCCCCGCCCACGGCTTTCAGGAGCCGATCGACGACGTTCTCCGGTGACATGTGCCCCTCGCCCACCGCGGCGTAGAGGGCGGAGATGTCCTTGTAGGGCAGATCGTGAATGAGCGCGAGAATGTTCTCCGGCGACAGCAGCCGCTGGATCGGCAGGTTCTTCTTCCGGATCGCGCGGGCGATGAGGTTCTTACCCGATTCGATCGCCTCTTCGCGGCGCTCCTTGGTGAACCATTGGCGGATCTTGTTCCGGGCCCGCGGGCTGCGCACAAAATTGAGCCAATCCCTACTCGGGCCGGCGCTTTGCGCCTTGGAGGTGAACACCTCGACCGTATCCCCGGTCTCCAGCGTGGAATCCAAGGGAACCAGGCGCCCGTTCACGCGCGCGCCCACGGTGCGATGACCCACCTCGGTGTGCACGGCGTACGCGAAATCGACCGGGGTTGCCTCCGCAGGTAGCGCGATCACGTCGCCCTTGGGCGTGAACACGTACACCTGGGTCCCGGACATCTCATACCGGAGGGAATCGAGGAACTCGCTGGGATCAACCGTTTCCCGCTGCCAGTCGACCAGCTGCTGCAGCCACGGCATGTCGCCGGAATCCCCGCTGCTTCGCTGCCCGCGGGACTCTTCCTTATATTTCCAGTGCGCCGCCACGCCGTACTCTGCCCGGCGGTGCATCTCGTGGGACCGGATCTGGATCTCCACCGGCTTCCCCTCGGGGCCGATGACCGTCGTGTGCAGGGACTGGTACATGTTGAACTTCGGCATCGCGATGTAGTCTTTGAACCGGCCGGGAATCGGGTTCCACCGGTTATGCACCTCGCCGAGCACGGCGTAACAATCCCGCACGCTGTCCACGAGTACCCGCACGCCGAGCAGGTCGTAGATGTCGGCGAAGTCCCGCCCGCGGACGATCATCTTCTGGTAGATCGAGTAGTAGTGCTTGGGGCGTCCGGTCACGGTGACCTTGATTTTCGCCGCCTTCATATCCGTCACGATCTGGTCGCGCACCACCCCGAGGTACTCCTCGCGGGCCGGCGCACGTTCGGAGACGAGCTGCACGATCTCCTCGTACACCTTGGGGTAGAGCGCAGCGAATGAGAGGTCCTCGAGCTCCCACTTCAGGGTGTTCATCCCCAGTCGGTGCGCGAGCGGGGCATAGATCTCCAGCGTCTCCCGAGCCTTCCGCGACGCAGAATCTGCCGAGACGTACCGCCACGTACGCGCGTTGTGGAGGCGGTCGGCGAGTTTGATCACGAGCACCCGAATATCGCGGGCCATCGCGATGACCATCTTACGCACGGTCTCGGCCTGCGCGGCATCGCCGTAGGTGACCTTGTCGAGCTTCGTGACCCCGTCGACGAGCAACGCGATCTCCTCACCGAACTCCTCGGTGAGTTGGTCGAGGGAATAGTCGGTGTCTTCAACCGTGTCGTGGAGCAGAGCCGCCGCGAGTGTCGACGGCGTCAGACCCAGTTCGGCAAGGATCGTCGCGACGGCCACGGGGTGGGTGATGTACGGGTCGCCGCTCTTGCGCATCTGGCCCTGATGGGACTGCGAGGCGACGGCATAGGCCCGTTCGATGAGGCTCGTGTCCGCCTTCGGGTGATTCGCCTTGAGTGCGGAGATGAGCGGCTCGAGGATGAGCGGCGTGGAATGGGCGCCGCGGGAGCCGAACCACAACAGCGCAGAACGCACCCGGGAACCGGGGACCACCGGATCCGCACCGTTCTGAACTGTCGGCTTCTCGCTCATCCTTCCATGATAGAACGCTTAGGGGCCTAGAACGTAAGGATGGAGTACGGGTCACGGTCCGCGAGCATCTGCCGGCCCCCGAGCGCACCGAGCTCCATGAGGAACGCCATCCCGGAGACCTTCAGCCCCGCCTCTTCGAGCAGGGCGGCCGCCGCACCCGCCGTGCCACCGGTGGCGAGCACGTCGTCGAGGAGCAGCACCCGCTGCCCGGGGTGCACCACGGTTTTAGAGACTTCGACCTCGGCCGTCCCGTACTCGAGGTCATAGGAGGCGGAGATCACCGGCGGGGGCAGCTTGCCCGCCTTGCGCACCACGAGCGAGCCCACTCCGAGGCTGACCGCCAGGGGCGCCGACAGCAGGAAGCCGCGGGCTTCCACACCCGCAACCATGTCCACTTCGCCCCGGTAGCGCTCGGCCAGGTGGTCGATGACGTCGGTGAAGGTCTCGGCGTCGGCGAGCAGCGGAGTGATATCGCGGAAGAGGATCCCCGGGGTGGGGAAATCTGGGACGTTACGTATCCGCTCTCGAACTCGGTTGGAGAGGGAATGCGTCATTTCCGGCGCCCTTTCTTCCGTACCGGCTGAGCTGACTGGCCGCGGTGATGCCCGGCCACGAGGCCGCCGACGACCGGTTGGGCGACCGTCACTTCCCCCTCGTCATCGACCGTGGTGCGCGCGGCGAGCACCTTCGCGGTGTGCTCCGCTATGGCGGGATCCCGCTCCCGCAACCACACCTCGATCGGGGTGGCGACGAAGATCGAGGAGAGGGTGGAGAAGATGAGTCCGATGAACAGCGCCAACGCGATATCCCGCAACGTGCCCGCGCCCATGAGGAAGGAGCCGACGAACAGGATCGACCCCACGGGAAGGAGGCCGACGACGGAGGTGTTGATCGAGCGCACCAGCGTCTGGTTCACCGCGAGGTTGGCTGCCTCGGCGTAGGTGTACTTCGTCTGTTCGAGCACGCCCGCAGTGTTCTCTCGGACCTTGTCGAACACGACGACCGTGTCGTACAGGGAGTAGCCCATGATGGTGAGGAATCCGATGACGGTCGCGGGCGTCACCTCGAATCCCACCCCTGCGTACATCCCCACCGTGATGACGAGGTCGTGCAGAAGCGCGATGAGCGCCGCGATCGACATCTTCCAGTGCCGGAAGTAGCCGGCCATGACGATGGTGACGAGCGCGAGGAAAATGACCAGACCCCGAAGGGCTTTTCCGGTGACGTCCTTGCCCCAGGCGGGCCCGACGAACGAGGCCGTGACGTCGCTGACCGAGACGTCATACGCGTCGGCTAACGCTTCGGCGAGTTCGGTCGTCTCCTCGTCGCTGAGTTCCTCGGTCTGCACCCGGATCGTGTCATTGCCGACCTGCGAGACGCGGGCGACGTGGTCGGTTGCGACGGTCTCGACGGCCTCGTAGGCGAGGTTCTGGTCGACGTTGGCGACGTTGGCGACTTGGAACTCCGAGCCGCCGCGGAACTCGATGCCCGGGTTGAGCCGGACGAAGGTGAGCAGGAGGATCGACAGCACCACGAGCGCGCCGGCGAAAGCGAACCAGCGTTTGCGGTTGCCGACGATGTTGTAGGAACGCTTGCCGGTGTAGAGCTCGTTTCCGAACTGGGCAAAACTCGTCGCCATTAGTTGTCACCTTCCCCGGAAGAATTCGCCACCAGTTGTTCCCGCTGCGCGTCGCGTTTGCGTTCGGCGAGCGATTTCGGGGCACGTTCACCTGGTGCGCGGAACGAGCCGCGGCCCCGATAGGCCGATACGTTGGCTCCCAGGTGCTCGGGGTCGAGCCCGGAAAGTTTGTGACCGCCGCCGTAGAATTTCGTGCGGATGAGGATCTGCATGATCGGATGGGTGAATCCGAACACCACGATGAGGTCAATGATCGTCGTGAGCCCGAGGGTGAATGCGAATCCGCGCACACCCCCGACCGCGAGGAAGTACAGCACCGTCGCCGCGAGCAGGTTGACCGCGTCGGAGGCGAGGATCGTTCGCCGGGCCCGTTCCCACCCGTACTCCACGGCCGAGGACAGGGTGCGCCCCTCGCGAACCTCGTCCCTGATTCGTTCGAAGTAGACGATGAAGGAGTCCGCCGTGATCCCGATGGCGATGATCAGCCCCGCGACTCCCGGCAACGAGAGCCGGTAGCCCTGGATCCACGAGAGCAACGCGATCACCCCGAAGGTGAGCGTGGCCGCGACGGTGAGTGACGTGACGGTGACGATCGCCAGCCCGCGGTACTGCCAGACCGAGTACCCGACGACGAGGATGAGCCCGATGATTCCCGCGAGCAGCCCCCGCTGGAGCTGCTCGGAGCCCAGGGTCGCCGAGATCTGTTCCTCCGACTGCACTTCGAACGTGATCGGAAGGGCCCCGAAACTGAGCTGCCGGGCCATGTTCGAGGCTTCTTCGCGCGTGAAGTTCCCGGTGATCTGGGCCTCCCCGTTCGGGATCGGTCCGTTGTCGATCGCGGGGGCGATCGTCACGAGCCCATCGAGGACCGCGGCGAAGCGGTTCGTTCCATCCGCGCGGTGCTCGTTGTACAGGCGGGTGGTCACGTCACGGAACTTCTCGGTTCCGTCCTTGTTGAAGGTGATGCTGACGGCGTAGTCCCCGGTCGGCGCGCCAGCGGAGTTCACCGCCAACCCGGAGGTCGCGGTGGCGATGTCCGTTCCGGGAATTTCCATCGGGCCGAGAATGTACTTGGAAGTCCCGTCCTTATCACAGGCGACCAGGGGCGCGTCGGGGTCGTCTCCTCCCCCGCCGATGAGGTTGGCCGAATCGGTGCAGTCCAGCGTGTAGAAGTCATACCAGACCTGTTCGGTGATCCAGGCCTGGTCGGAGCCGTTGGCCGGTTCGCTCTCCGGTTCGTCGGAGATCTCCCCGTCCCCGTCAAGGTCAGCGGCGCGGCGCGCGGCGTCCTCGATCTCCTCGGCCGTCACCTCCGCCGGGGCGTCCTCACCGTCGGCTTCGGCTTCCTGGAGCTCCTCGGCTTGGCCTTCTGGGTCCTGCTCCGCCTCGGGATCTTCTCCGGCTTCCTCCTGCTGTTCCTCGAACTCCGCGAGGGCCTGCGGGTCGATCGGCCCGGCTTCGCCCTGGAACAGGAACGCGCGGAAGCGCATCTGCGCACTCTGGCGGACGAGATCGAGGGTTTCGCGGCTCGGCTCCCCGGGGAGCGCGACGACGATGTTCTGCCCACCCTGGGAGGTGATTTCCGCCTCGGACACGCCCGAGGCATCCACGCGCTGGCGGATGATCTCGATCGCCTGCTGGACGTCCCCCTGGGTGATTTCCGAGCCATCGGAGGTGTGCGGGGTGAGGATGATCTGGGTGCCTCCCTCGAGGTCGAGGGCAAGGTTGGGCATCCAGGAGGCGTTGGACGACTGCGTCCCTGCGAAGACGGTGCCGAAGATCGCCGCGAGGAGAACGCCAAGGGCGATGAGGCGGGGCCGGGCGCGCCCGCGGGTCTTCTTGCGCTCCGGTTGCAAACGGGCAGGATCAGATTGACGTCGTGAAACTTCCACGCCAGGACCTTTCAGGCTAAATCAGCGGTCGGTCTCATCCGAGGCATCGTCATCGCCGTCGGCGGAATCAGCGATCTCCGAGTCGGCTTCCAGTTCGGGATCCTCCACGATCCCTTGAACTGCCTGCGGCACCGCAGAGACGACCACGCCTGGGGCAAGTTCGATGAAGACTTCCCGCTCCCCGATCGTGACGATGTTGCCGAGCAAGCCCGCATACAGCTGCACTCGTTGCCCCGGACGCAACCGGCTCCGGAACTCCTGAGCCTGCTTCTGACGGCGCCGGTTTGACCACATCATGAAGCCGATGAACAGCGCACCGATGACGAGGAGGGGAACGAAACCGCCCAACCCTCCCTGCGGTTGCGCTTGCTCGGCGTCGCTAAGCACTGAGCCGGCGGCGGCAAGAACATTTACACCCATGGGGTTAACTCCATCACAAGAACACAGGGACTGCCCGAGTCTACGCCAGATTCGCCCGTGGATCCCACTCCCTCCCGCTGCGCTAGCGGGTGGAATTGCTCACGTTTGCCGGCGAAGTCAGGTGAACAGCGTCCCGGACTGCTCCGGCGGCGTCCGGCCGAGATGTGCGTAGGCGGCGGGCGTGGCCACCCGGCCGCGAGCCGTGCGCGCCATGAGCCCCTCCCGGACGAGGAAGGGCTCTGCCACCGCTTCGACGGTTTCTGGTTCCTCCCCGACCGCGACCGCGAGCGTGCTCAGGCCCACCGGGCCGCCCCCGAACCGGTCGATGAGAGCGGTCAGCACCCCCCGGTCGAGGCGGTCCAGGCCGCGCTCGTCCACCTCGAAGACCTCGAGGGCGGATTTGGCGGCGTGCAGGTCGAGTTTGCCGCTTCCGCGTACCTGCGCCCAGTCTTGAACGCGGCGCAGGAGCCGGTTCGCGATCCGCGGGGTACCGCGCGAACGCTTCGAAATCTCGATCGCTGCTGCGCCCTCGAGTTCCACCCCGAGTAAGCCAGCCGAACGCACGAGCACCTTCTCGAGGTCTTCCTCGGAGTAGAAATCCAGGTGGGCGGTGAACCCGAACCGGTCGCGCAACGGGGCGGGTAACAGCCCGGCCCGGGTCGTGGCGCCCACGACGGTGAAGTGCGGCAATGAGAGCGGGATGGCGGTCGCCCCGGGGCCCTTTCCGACGACGATATCGACCCGGAAGTCTTCCATTGCGAGGTAGAGCATCTCCTCGGCGGGCCGGGCGAGGCGGTGGATCTCGTCGATGAAGAGCACGTCGCCCTCCTCGATTGCGGAGAGGATCGCCGCGAGGTCACCCGCGTGCGTGATGGCAGGCCCGGAGGTGAGCCGCAAGGAGCCCCCCACCTCCGCGGCGATGATCATCGAAAGGGTGGTCTTGCCCAGCCCGGGCGGGCCGGCGAGGAGCACGTGGTCGGGGGTGCGCCCTCGCCCCACCGCGGCGTGCAGCACCAACCCGAGCTGGTCGCGCACGACCGGTTGGCCGATGAACTCCGCTAACCGCCGGGGTCGAAGTGCCGATTCCGCAGCGCGTTCCAGCTCGTCGGCCTCCGCCGTCATGAGGTCGTCTTCATCCACGGTTCTTGCCACCCAACTCTACGAGCACCGCCCGGAGCAACGGGGCGGACTCCGTTGGCGCCTGCGGTGCGGCGAGCACGGCGTCAAGCGCGCTTTCGGCTGCTTTGAGGTTCCACCCTAACCCGACGAGGGCATCGAGCACGTCGCCTCGCGCAGCGCTCGGCGGGGGCGCCGAGGACTCCGGGGCGGGTGCGGCCGCGCCGAGTTTCCCGCCGAGCTCCAGGGCGAGGCGTTTGGCACTCTTGGGTCCCACGCCCGGCACGCGTTGCAGGGTCTTGAGATCTTCCGCTTCGACGGCGCGGCGCAGGTCATCGGGGCTGTGGACCGCGAGCATCGCCAAGGCGAGTTTCGGGCCGACGCCCGAGACCGTCTGGAGCGTCTCGTAGGTGTCTCGCTCGTCCGCGCTCGGGAAGCCGAACAGAGTGAGAGAGTCCTCCCGCACCACGAGCGAGGTCGCGAGCTCGACGTCCATGCCATGGCGCAGCTCGGCCAGCGCCGCAGGGGTGGTGAAGACTCGATACCCGATCCCGCCGACCTCGAGGATGAGGCAATCGAGTCCCAGGTGCGCAACCTTGCCGCGCAATAACGCAATCATCACAACACTCCCGAACGTATGTGCGAGTTCCAGTGTAGCGGCATTTAGCCTCGCCGCAATCGCGCCAGGGCGCGTTGCTCGCGGGTCTGGGCGCGCTGGCGGGCACTCGCCCACTGCCGCTGCGCGGCGGTCATCGTCGAACCCGACGAACCTGCGGCCGAGGTGCGTCCGCCGGCGTCGACGGCGGCAGAGCTGCGCCACGCGCCGGTGATCGCTAACGCGAGGGCGTCGGCAGCGTCCGCCGGAGCTGGGGCTTCGGTGAGGGTGAGGATCCGGCGCACCATCTCCTGCACCTGGGTCTTGGGGGCGTTGCCGTAGCCGGTGACGGTGGCCTTCATCTCCGTCGGGGTGTGCAGCGTGACCGGGATTTGCGCGCGGGCGGCGCCGACCATGGCGAGCCCCGCCACCTGCGCCGTGGCCGTGACCGTGGAGATATTCGTTCCCACGTACACCCGCTCGACGGCGACGGCGTCAGGTGTGAATCGTTCGAGCCAGGTATCGATCTCCCGGGAGATCGCGAGCAGGCGCTGCTCGATCGGTTCCCCGGCGTACGTGCGGGCGACCCCGACGTCGACGAGCCGGAGCTGGCGCCCGGCGCCGACGCGGATGAGGCCCAACCCGCAACGGGTGAGGCCGGGATCTACTCCTAGGATGCGCACGCCTTCGAGTGTGTCACGGGAGCCCGCACTTGGGGCTCAACAACACCCCTGCGGTGGAAAACTACCCCTACTCGGCGGCGAGAGCCGCCATTACTTCGTCCGGGGCGTCGAAGTTCGCATAGACGTTCTGCACGTCATCGGAGTCATCGAGCGCATCGAGTAGACGCAGGACGCTACGGGCGCCATCCTCGTCGACCTCGACGTGCATCGACGGGTGGAAGATCACCTCGGCAGAGTCGTACTCGATCTCCGCCTTCTGCAGCGCCTGGCGCACAGGAACGACATCCGAGGCGTCGGTGAGGATCTCGAAATATTCCTCCTCATCGTTGACTTCCTCGGCGCCCGCGTCGAGCACTGCCATCATCACGGAGTCTTCGTCGGTATCGCCCTTGGGAACGATGACCCGGCCCTTGCGGCTGAACAGGTAGCTCACCGAGCCTGGGTCGGCGAGGTTCCCACCGTTGCGGGTGAAGGCGACCCGGACATCGGAGGCGGCCCGGTTGCGGTTGTCGGTGAGGCACTCCACGAGCACCGCCACTCCCCCGGGTGCATAGCCTTCGTAGAGCACCGTCTCCCAGTCGGCGCCTCCGGCTTCGACCCCGGACCCGCGTTTCACGGCGCGGTCGATGTTGTCGTTGGGAACCGAGGCGCGCTTTGCTTTTTGGATGGCGTCGAAGAGAGTCGGGTTGCCGGCAGGGTCGCCTCCGCCGATGCGGGCGGCTACTTCGATGTCCTTCACCATTTTGGCGAAGAGTTTGCTCCGCTTCGCATCGTTGGCAGCCTTCTTGTGCTTGGTCGTCGCCCATTTCGAGTGTCCAGCCATGAGCAGCTCTCCTTCTTACGCGCGTGGTCAGCGCGCCAGGTCGTGGCGCGCTGACGGATCCACCGCCAGATTCTACCTGGTTCTATTTCTCGTCGTAGACGTCGCCGAGGTGAATCGTGGTTCCGCCCCACCCCTGGAGCAGGTCGTGGGCGATCTGGGCCAACCCTTGCGGGTATACCTGCTCCTCCAGCGCGAACAGGTCGGCAAGGGCCCACCATCGCAGTTCGTCGATCATTTCCCGCTCCCCCGGGGTCCAGCCGGTCGCGTCGAGATCAACCCGCTCGGGCAGGTGCAGGAGAAAGAACTGTTCGTATTGGCGGACCGTTTCGGCGGCGAAGTCGAAGACCGCCGACCGCGTGAGGACGGGGCCCACGAGCGTGGAAGGTTCCACCCGAATCCCGGTTTCCTCCTGCAACTCCCGCACCGCGGCGTTGCGGGCACTCTCCCCCGGCTCACGGCCGCCTCCGATCGTGAACCACCAATGACGCGTTGGGTTATCCAGGTCATGCCCGCGGGCGAGGAGGAGCCGGTCATCGACGTCGAAGACCAACACCCGGGCGGCGTGGCGGTAGCGGAGGCCATCCGCGCCGGGCTGCCAGTCTGCGCCGAGGAAGGTCATACCGCTCTCGCGCTGGGCCCGGCGGCGTAGAGGAACTGCTCCCGGTCGGCTTGCACCCGGGCCAGGAGCCGCTGTTCGGCGTGGACCAGGCGGGGGATCTCCGCCTCGTTCTTGCGCACCGCGTGCGCCATTCGTTGCCGGTTGAGTGCCAACTGGGTCGCATCGGTCTGGAATCGGGCCATCGCGCTGCTCGCACGCACGCCGTAATTCTTCGCCCACGAGCGCGCCCGGGACCGTTGGGGCAGCGAACCGAGCATGTCGACCTCGTGCGGAGCGAACCATCCGGCCGCCGAATATTCGCGCAGGTGGGTGATGATGTTGCGCCGTTCTCGCCGCCGCAGCAGGAGCACAATGGTGACGAAGGCCCCGAACAGGGGCACGTGCAGCCACATGAAGACGGTGAGGAAGCCTTGGCCGGCAACCACCGCGGAGATGTTCCACGCGCTGTGCAGGCCGATCGCGACCGCGGTGCCGAGCGGAAACGCCCACAGCAGGTGGACCCGCCGCGAGTACAGCACGATCGCAATCACCAGGGCCGTCGCGCTGGTGAACATGATGTGCGCGAACGGAGACATGATTGCCCGGCCGAGGAACACCGTGCCGAGGGCTCCCGCGCTCGAGCCACGGGCGAAATACAGGATGTTTTCGGTGAACGCGAACCCACTCGCGATCGTCGCCGCGTAGACCACGAGATCGACCGCGCTGTTGACGAGCCGGGAACGCCAGAGCACGATCGCGAGCAACGCCCCGCCCTTGAGCACCTCTTCGATCACCGGGGCGACCATGCCCACGCCGAGGAGTTCCACGACGGCCGGGTCGCCGACCGCCATCGTCAGCCACTGGAACGCTTTGGTGTTGAGGTACATCGCCGTCGCGGTCGCCACCCCCGCGCCCCACGCGAAGGAAAGGAACAGGTATAGCCGAGGCTCGGGCTCCCACCGGTCCAACCACCACACCGCGGTGAGCACCACGCTCAATGGGATGAGCGCGATGAACGCACCAACGAGCGTCTCGGAGAAGCCGGCTTCGAGCATGGTGAAGAACAACACGAGGCACACGCCGAGGGCCGCGAGAACGAACGCGGCGATCGCCTTGCCGTTGCGTTTCGTTCGTTGACCGTGCCAGATCGGGGCGGGTGCGGACCGGCTGGCCGGCACGGTGGGTGCGTTGCCGCGCGTGTAGTAGCCACCGACCCGAGCGCTCCCCCCTGCTCCCGCGGGCGGGTGCGCCGGAGGGTATTGCCAGGGTTGTTCGGGGATCCGTGCGGGAGGGTGCGTCATCGGGAATTCACCTCGTTGAACACGCCGTCATCCATCTCGAACGTGTGCGGCAGCGCGGCCCGGCCGGCGAGCCGCGCCGTCTTGACGATCCACCTGCCGCGGAGCTTGAGCACCGATTCCACGGCGTCGTTATGGAACCGCCGCGCGAGCTGCACCCGGTTACAGGTGACCTCCAGGTCAGTAAGGATGCGCTCGCCCTGCGGGTGCTCCGCGATCGCACGCCGATCCTCGCCGTCCCCGAGCGCGGCGCGCAGGGCAACGGTGAGTTGGCTCTCGGCGATGCTCCGGTCGATCCCACCGCTCGTGCTCATCGCGGCAAGCTCACCAAGGTTCGGCGCTTCGCGGCTCGGGTCGGCGCCCACGAGCCGTTCCCCCTGGATACCCGCGCCCCAGGCGGCCTCGGCGACGATGAGTTCCGATGCTTCATCCAGCGCCCCGCTGGAGGCGAGGTCCATCGCCAATTGGGCGCGGCGCACGAGCTGGGCATCCAGCACGGCGAGGGAGTTGACCACACGTTTGTGCAACGCGTCCAGCCGCCGGGCGAGGCGGCTGAGGATCGCGACGATGACGCCGACGATGACGATGACCAACAGGGCAATCTCGGCTCCGGTCATCGGCCCCTCCGAAGGCTTTCCATGAGCCGGCGCGCGATGCCGGGAGTCTGCGGCATCGGAATCTCCGGCCCGGACGCGACCATCGCATACACCTCGGAAATCTCCGTCGCTACCGTCGGCCAATCGTACTTTCGCACCCACCGGCGCGCGTGCTCCTTGCGGCGGCGGGCCTCGGCGCGGTTGGAAAGGACGCGTGTGACCACGCCCGCGAGGTGGTCCGAGTCACCGACGTCGAACAGGTAACCGGCCCGTCCGCCGTCGAGGACCGCCTCGAAGGCGTGCAGGTTGCTCGCGACGATGTTTGCGCCCGCGCTCATCGCCTCGACGAGTACGATCCCGAAGGATTCCCCGCCGGTCTGCGGCGCGACGTAGATGTCGGCAGAGGCGAGCAGGCTCGCCTTGTCCTCCTCGCTGATCCCCCCGAGCGGGACGATCGCATCGGCGTCCGGGCCGTCGTAGTCCAGGGTTCCGGACCCGGCGATGAGGAACCGCGCGCCAGGATATTCGCGCCGGATCGCGGGCACCGCGTTGAGGAGGACCGGCAACCCCTTGCGTGGCTCCTCGATCCGGCCGAGGAACACGATCGTCGGGGACTGCCGGTCCCCTTGCCACTCCGGGCGAGGCGCGGCGCTCGCGTACCGGTCCACGTACACGCCGTTGGGGATGACGACGGCGTCGGTGTCGAAATGTTCAATGATCGTCCGCCGGGCGTCCTCGGAGACGGCGATCCTCGCGCTGATCCGTTCGAACCCCGGCCGGGTGAAGGGCTCCGCGAGGGTGAGCACCTTCGATCGTTCCTGCGCCGAGTGGAAGGTTCCCACGATCGGCGCCTTGGCGCGGAGCAGGGCGATGAGGGAGCAGGAGGGCACGAACGGTTCGTGGATGTGGACGACGTCGAAGTCCCCTTCCGTCAACCACCCTTGGGTGATGCGCGTGACCCGGGGGCCGAACGCGAGCCGAGCGACCGACCCGTT
>JAJYRV010000008.1 GCA_021793935.1 Actinomycetes bacterium
CGAGCGTGCTCGTGTGGGGGTTCGGGTCCATCGGCCAACACCTCGCCCCGCTCCTCAGCGCGTTCGGCGCCCGCGTCGCGGGAGTCGCCAACAGTGCGGGGACCCGCGCCGGTTACCCCGTCATCACCCCCGGGGATCTTCCCGAATACCTGCCCACCACCGACGTGCTCGTCTCGATCCTTCCGGGCACGGACGCGACCGCCGGGATCATCAACGCAGAGATCTACGAGGCGTTGCCCGCCCACGCGTGGTTCGTCAACGTCGGTCGGGGATCGGTGGTCAACGACGCCGATCTCCTCGCTGCCCTGGCACGCGGCACCATCGCCGGCGCTGCGCTCGACGTCTTCGTGGAGGAGCCACTGCCCTCCTCGAGCCCGCTGTGGCAGGCACCGAACATGATCATCACCCCGCACACCGCGGGCGGCCGGCCCCAGAACCCAGGCGAGCGCATCGAGGAGAACCTCCGGCGCTACCTCGCCGGCGAGGAACTCATCGGGCTGAGCAGGCCTTAACCGACCCAGTCCCCGGAGCCGAGCCAGTAGCTGATCTCCTCCAGCAGCTCCACCTCCCGCTCTTTGGGAAGCACCGAGGAGAGGATCGAATTCCGGGCGAGTTGAGCCAATTGCCCCCGGGTGAGGCCCAGCGCTTCAGCAACGGCACGGTAGTTATCGTCCACATACCCGCCGAAGTAGGACGGGTCGTCGGAATTCACGCACACGTTCAGCCCCGCCTCGAGCATCTGCTTGAGGGGGTGTTCGGAGATGTTCGCAACCGCTTTCAGGCGGACGTTCGACAGCGGGCAGACCGTGAGTGGGACCTGCTCCTCCACGAGCCGAGCAACGAGATCCGGGTTCTCCAGCGCCCGGATGCCGTGGTCGATGCGGAACACATCGAGCACGTCGAGGGCCTCCTCGACGTATTCCGGGGGCCCCTCCTCCCCCGCGTGCGCGACCCGCATGAGGCCGTTCGCCTTGGCGAGGGAGAACAGGTCGGTGAATTTCGACGGCGGGTGACCCACCTCGGCGGAATCGAGCCCGACGGCGAAGATCGGCGCGTCCATCTCCAGGAGCTCGTGCAGTACCGAGATCGCTTCTGATTCCGGGCGGTCCCGCAAGAACGCAGCGATGAGGCGAGTACTCATCCCCAGGTCCGCCGCGGTGTTGGCGAGCGCGTACGCGATGCCGTTCACCGCCGTCTGGACGGGGATCCCCCGCGAGGTGTGCGCTTGCGGATCGAACATGATCTCCGCGTGCCGCACGCCCCCCTCGTGCGCCCGGCGTAGGTAGGCGCTCGTGAGATCGGCGAAGTCCTCCTCCGTGCGCAGCACGTCCATGTTCGCGTAGTAGAGGTTGAGGAACGACTGCAGGTTGTCGAATTCGTAATGCCCGGAAAGTTCGGCGGCATCCGCGTACGGAAGGGTGATCCGGTTACGATCCGCGAACTCGAAGACCATGTCAGGTTCGATCGTGCCCTCGATGTGCAGGTGCAGCTCCGCGCACGGTGGGGAGAGTGAGACTACCTCGTTTGCCATTCACCCAGCGTGCCAGAAGGGTGCGAATTCAGCCAAATGGCGCGCCCACTCAGGGATTGTCGACGGCGAGGCGCACCAGGGCCGTCCGGCGCACCACATCCTGCAGGACCTTGAAGCGCGGATCGGGCACGTCCGGGTACTCCCGGCGGGGCAGGTGCCGCAATCGGGTGAGGCGGGGGTCCTGGAGTACCCCGTCGATGAGGAAGGCGTCCCCGCCGATGGCAAGCCCCACACCGCCGCGGCCCGCGGGCGTGGTTAGCTCGGTGAGGAACGGCGCTAGGATTCGCACGGCTTGGTCGGCGGCGGCGCGTACCAGCCCCTCGGCCTGGTTCTCTCGGCGGCGGGCGAATCGCTGTTGAGACCAGCCGCCCGCGGCGGTGCGCGATTGGACGTACCGGGTACCGCTCTTGTGGGCGCGCACCACTCGACGGCCATCCTCTTCGGCCCCTGCGCGCCCGATCGCGTACCCGCCCCGGCGCAGGAGGATGATGGCTATTTCGTGCGGAACTGCGGTGAGCTGGGCGCGGGCATCGTCATCGCTGGAGGCTGCGTGAACGGGGTACCAGCCGGTGAAGCGGGCAACGGTACCGTCACTGGAGGTGAGGACGACGGCGCCGTTCTCTAGGTGCCTGTGGACCTCGGGGTGCTCGGCGTGGAACCTGCCCCACCAGCGCGATAACCGCTCGGCCGTGAGCTCGAGGTGGTGCCAACCCATCAGGTGCTCTCACGCCGAGAAATACCCGCCCCAGCACGCGTGCGAGCATTAGCGTGTACGGACCAGCGCGGCACCCAGGCGCCAAGCGCTGCCACCGAGCCGACGCTCACGACGCCGATAGCGATCATCCCCGCCGCAAGCGACCCCAACGCCGCTCCCCCGGCGACGATGAGTGGCCCGCCCGAGTTTCCGGCGTCGGCGAACAATCTCCAAATCCCCAGGAACTGGCTGCGCCCACCCTCTGGTGCGGCGTCGGCGGCAAGGGTCATGAGGATGCCCGAGCCGATCCCATTCCCGAAACCGAGAATGAGGGCGACGGCGGTGACGGAGGCGAACGAGGTGGTCAAGGGAAGCGCGAGCATCGCGGCGCCCATGATGAGCATCGACGGGATCGCCACCCATAGCCGTCCGAAGGCGTCCATGACTTTGCCGGCGGGATAAAACATCGCCATGTCGATGGCGCCGGAGATCCCGAAGATCAGAGCCGTGGCCGAGGCGTCGTAGCCGAGGTGTTCCGTCCACAGCGGCAACGCGCCTTGGCGGGCGCCGCGCACCGCGCCGATCCCGATGACCGCCACGCCGAGGGTGGCATAGATGCTCTTATTCGTGCGCAGCACCTGCCACATGCTCACCCGGTTGGCAGCTGCTGCAGCCGCCTCACCGGGCAGGGCAGGCGCAAGGACGACGACCGCGGCGGCGCCGATGGAAGCAGCCATCGCGACCCAAAAACCACCGGCAGCGCCCGCCCAGGGCGCGATTGCCGCCGCGACGAACGGGCCGATGAACAGCCCGATGCGGTGCACCCCGCCGAGGGTGGACATCGCGCGAGCGCGGCGCAGCGGGTGCACGACCCCGGTGAGGTAGGACTGCCGTGCGAGCTGGTACACCGCGTCGGTCATTCCCAGCACGAGCACGCCCGCCGCGAAGAGCACAACTGAGTTAGCTGCGCCCGCGACCGCGGCAGCAACGATCGCGATGCCTGAGGCGAGGATCATCGTGCTGCGATCACCGATCCGCGCGGCGATCGCACCAGCCGGCACGTCGGCGAGGATTTTTCCGATCGGCAGGAGCGCGGTGAGGAAACCCGCGACGGCGATGCTCGCACCGAGATCGCTCGCACGCACGACCACCATGGGGATGGCAGCGCCGATGCCGATTTCAAACAGAAGTGAGGGGAGATAAACCCCGGGGAAGAGTGGACGTAGCGACGTGACCGTCACTGGTCTGGTTCCAGAACCTCAAGTTCTGTCTCATCGAGCACCGGATCGGACTGTACCCATTCGCTCGGGTTGTCGATGACGTCGGTTTCGGAGTGGGCCCCGCAACCGTGGTTGTACGCGACGACCTTGCCGTCGTCGGGCGACCATTCGTTCACGCACACGCCGAACAGCGTGCCCAGGTGCCCGGAGAGGGGAACGAGGAAGCCGCATGTGCGGCAGTCGGCGTTGGCCGCCCGGGAACCGGAGGATTTCGGCCCGTGATCGCCTGCATACCACCGCTGCGCTGCGTCGTCGAGCGCCTGCCGGGTCGCCACCCGCTCCCGATCGAGGCCGAGTTCGACGATCGCTACGTGGTCGGCGGCGGCATCACCGGTGGGGGTGTAGCCGGGCTCGAGTCGCGGGTCTTCGGATTCGTACGGTAGCCGGTCTGTTGGGCGCACGTCCTCGGGTTCGAGCCGCTCAGACCACGGGACCCACTCCTTCGCCAAGAGGGAGTCCGGGCCGGGCAAGAGGGCACTTTCGCAGACGGTGGCCGTGCGCGAGCGCGGGAT
Source organism: Actinomycetes bacterium (assembly GCA_021793935.1). The sequence continues at coordinate 4,018 of JAJYRV010000008.1, forward strand.
GCGGGTAATCGTGACGGCCCAGTACCAGCCGTAATATCCGGGGTTCGTGCACGCGAAGTAGTGGGTGCCGAGGCGAGTGTCTTCGAGCACGAAGCCCAGGTGCTCGCCTACGAACTCCCCGCCTTCTTCGATGGCGGCGTCGCGGGCGCGGTCAATTGCGCCAGCAAGGACTGCGTCTTTACCGGATTTAGTGGGGCGGGGAAGTTGTGCGGTGGAAGTCATACGTCAAATTCGTCGGCTACGGCCCGCATTACAGCGGCGATCTTTTTCGCCTCAGCACGCTCCGGATAGCGCCCGGCTTGGAGCCGGTTACTTGCCTGGTCGAGCAGTTTAATGAGGTCTTCTACGATTCCCACCATATCTGCCGCTGGCTTGCGTTGCGAACGGGCAAGCGATGGGGTTCGCTCAAGGATAGTAACGGAAAGTGCCTGCGGACCCTTGCGCCCATCCGCGACGGAAAACTCCACGCGCGTTCCTGGACGGGGATTCTCAACTCCATTGGGCAGCGCGGAGGCGTGCAGGAAAACGTCGCGACCGTCGTCATCGGTGATGAAACCGAAGCCGCGGCCCGCGTCATAGAACCTAACCTTGCCGGTGGGCACGATTCTTCCCTTGTAGAAGTGATGAGTACCGCTGTAAGGATACCGGCAGGAAGCATGAATGCGCGAAACGAACCGAATGCCGGCGGCAACAACACGGGGTGCGTCGCCGCCGGCGAGTGCTTCATCGGTTAATGGGTCGCGAGCCTCCTCCGGGTAATTGCCGTGATGGCTCCTCCGGCGAGAAGCGCCAGTACGGCAACCCCCGCGAGCAACATCGACGCGCCGGTGCTGGGCAACTGTTCGATGCTACTCCCACCGTCGTCGCCGGCTGCGCCGGAGGCTGAGCCTCGTTGCTGCTCTTGTGCCGGAGCGATGGTGATGTTCTGCCAACTAATAACCGCCCCGCTCTCATCAACGGCTACGAGCCGGTGCTCGCCGGTAACCCCGATGGGAAGAGTCACTGAGACCGTTCCATCAGCAGATGTGGACTTGACTCCGAGAGAGACCGGATCGGAGAACAGCCACATGCCTATATCCCCTTTTAGGCCAGGTTCTTGATCGGGGAACGCCCCAGGTCGGGCTGTGGGCTCGGGTTCCACCACGTTGTGTGGCTGTGGCACCACGAGGATGCATAAGGGAGCGGTGGGGGGATGCCCGCTTTCTTACGGTAAGCGTTGCGGGCCCGTTGCAAGCGTGCTTGCGCAAGGACGGCTTCTTTGCGCCAGTCCTTCGCCTTGTGTGGGGTCTTTGCGTTGGGCATGTTTCTACCTCCGGCAGTCTTAAGCGATGGTGGCGAATTCATCGCGGGAACTTCCCCCGCCTTCAGACACCGAGTGCGTGGCGCTTAGAGCAAGGACAGCGCTATCGATGAGCGGTGTCACAGCAGCGATGTGGAACGGGGTGAACGCTCCTGGTGCGCGGTTGAACAGTGTCAGGGAAGCATACCTGTGGGTCTTGCTGCGCACGGCGACACTCAACGTGCTTCGAAATCCCTGCTTCGCGACTCGTTTGGACCACTGCGGCCAGCGCAGGCTCCATTTGGTGTCAGTGATCCGGATCGGTTCCCCCTGGTCCAGGGCGTAGCGGCAGGGCCCCTCGTTCAGGTGCAGATGGTCAGGTTGGAGACAGCGGGGTAAGGGGCAGACCTCGATGTTGATACTGGTCAGGAACCGGTTCTCATACAGGGCAGCGATGCCATCACAGGAAACTTTGGCACGTATCTGTTCCACCATCTGGGTGATGATTTCCTCCGGCCTTGCCATATCGGGCCAGGCTTGACCAGTGGCGGTTAGATCATCAGGTTCGCCCTCAAAAACGCTCTCCAGCGCAGGTGAGAGGGGGTCAGCGTGAAGCGTCATAGCGGAGCCTTTCCACACCAGGGGTATGGGCCGGAGAAGGTTTCCTGGCAACATCACCAGTGAGCGCCTCCCTCACCCGGGCTAAGGGGTCTGGGGAGTCACTGAGCCGGATCCGATACGGATTCGCAACGATTCTGTCCTTCGTAGCATGAGGGGGTGTTGTTTCCATCAACGGCCTCCTTCGGCTGATTAAGCAGGTTCACTCATTGCAATGGGGTGAGGGCTCTGATCCAGTTGGCAATATGGTCAGAGCCCTCACCACGTGCGGGTCATCGTGCTCTACCCGAGCAGGTGGGAAACCATCCTTGGTGTTTGCCGGTGTTGTGTGGGCGATCAACACCGGTGAAGAGTTCGAGCGAACTCGGGTAGAGGGATGAACCCAAAACCAGATCGCATAAACGTGTTCTCGCAGTCCTTTACGTATCACCTCCAATACGTGCGACTCGAAGACTCGATCTTGAGTTTTTTCGGGGGTGAGCGCCCCCGCGGCCCAGGTGTGCCCGGCACCCACGAATAACACGTGAGTCTTTCGTTCCTAGGCGCACCCGCCCAAGGGGTGGGTCTATCCGCATGCAGGCATCCCACCACCAGGCGCGAGAAGAGGGGCCATTCAGCGGCAACGATCGCCGCGAATGCCTCAGCCACATCCACCCCTTCAATGGCAATGGCAGTCGCCAACATGAATGCCTCCCTTTCCTGACCACAAGCCGGGCCGTGGTCGGGTGAATGGGTTCCGCCCCCGTTAGCCCTCGGGCAAACGGAAAGCGGGTTATGCGCTGATCGCCTGTTGTTCTGGTTTGCTGGTGATTTCGATCTTGCGTGGCTTGGCGGCCTCGGCCACCGGGATGACCAACGTGAGCACACCGGTGTTGTAATCCGCGGTGATGTGCTCAGTGTCGAGATTCTCCCCCAGCACCAACTGCCGAGAGAACACACCCCGGGGACGTTCGCTGGCGACCATCTCCAGATTCTCATCCCGCATCGGACGTTCCGCCCTGATCGTCACCACATTGCGTTCCACATCGATATCGATCGAATCAGAATCGATACCTGGCAGATCGAACTCCACCCGGAACGTATCACCCTCACGCCACGCATCCATCGGCATCACCGAGGGCCGGGCAGCAGTCCCCGTAGAACCAAAGACCTGCTGGGTAATCCGGTCCAACTCACGGAATGGGTCAGTTCGCATCAACATCATTTCCACCTCCAAGGTTACGTGCTGTTGTTGTGAAGATGCGATGTCTCAAACCATCCGACAAATCTATGATCATCGTTGTAGATTTCTTATAGCACGTGTGGCAGACTGTAGGCAAGTAGGTAAAGAAAAATTCTCCGACAGAAGGAAGGAGAGGTGAAGATATGCCCGTCAGGCCGGAGCGAAGCCGAGGCATGTACGGCATCTCAGTGGCCGCAGAACTCACCGGCCTAGGTGTACAAACCTTGAGATGGTATGAATCGCGTGGCCTGCTAGAACCCCAACGGACCCCAGGCGGAACCCGCCGCTACAGCCCCGACGATATCGACCGCCTCCACCGGATCAGCAACCTCATAGATGCCGGCCTCAACGTCGTCGGAATCCGGATGGTTCTGCAGTTACAGGACGCCAATGACGACTTGCGAGAGGAAAACCAAGAACTGCACACCCGTGCCAGTTCAACATGACCCCCGCCATCCGCAGATCAGAACCGATCGATGAGGAGGAACCATGACCACGACCTACATTCCAGAAGCCGACCTGCTCGACCAGCAGATACCGCTCATGCACAGCGAGGAAGACCAACCCCTGCCGGACCTGCACCTCGGGGCACTTGAAGCCGATCCCGTGGACGTGTGGGAACAACACCTACACGTGCCAGACGAGGAAGACGACCACCACCAGGGCCCCGAAACACAGCCTTCCCCTCGAATGGTGCTCTAAAATCTAGTGCTGCGGCCCGCATGCGAGACAGTTCCGCGGCAATCGCATCCAGCCCATCGGGAGCTCCGCTCCACTCGATGGCGGCTGAAATCTCAGTCATCGATAGCAGCTGTGAGGTGATCGCCGGGAGGCCTCAACACCGGAACGCCTCAACGCGCCATCGCTGCCGTGAGCGTATCGAGGCCAAGCCCACCCATGTTGAGGATCTTCATGTGGTAGTTCTTGAAATCGAAGTCGGGTTTCGCTTGGGCCTCGGCGCGGAGTTGCTCGAAAATCCGTTGCCCGATCTTGTACGACGGCGCTTGGCCCGGCCAGCCGAAGTAGCGGTTGACTTCGAAACGTACGAATGCGTCATCCATGTTGACGTTCTCGCGCATGAACTCAAGTGCGAAGGCGTAGTCCCACGTTCCAGAGCGATCGCCGCCCACGAAACCCAGAGGTTTGGGCTTGCCGAGATGCACGCCGATATCGAGGACGACGCGCGCGGCGCGCATGCGTTGGCCGTCAAGGAGGCCCAGCAGGTCCCCCGGATCGTCCATGTATCCGAGTTCTTGCATGAGCCGCTCGGCGTAGAGCGCCCAGCCTTCCGCGTGCCCCGAGGTGCCGGCCGCTCGGCGCCACAGGTTGAGTTCACCGCGATTGTAAATCGCTTGGGCCAATTGCAGGTGATGGCCCGGCACACCCTCGTGGTACACGGTTGTCTTCTCGCGCCAGGTGCTGAATTCCGTTACGCCTTCGGGGACGGACCACCACATTTGGCCCGGGCGGGAGAAGTCGTCCGTCGGCGGGGTGTAGTAGATCTCACCCGAGGTGGTGGGCGCGATCATGCAATGGAGGTTCTTCAGCGGTTCAGCGATATCGAAATATTCGCGCCCGAGGTCGGCGATCGCTTGATCGGAGGTCTGCTGCATCCACTCCCGGAGGGCGTCGGTGCCGTGGAGCTTACGCGCCGGATCGGAATCGAGGTGCGCGATCGCTTCGCTCACCGTCGCCCCCGGCAGAATCTGTTCTGCGACCGCCTCTTGTTCGTTGCGCATCCGCTCGAGCTCCGCCAAGCCCCATTCATACGTCTCGTCGAGGTCAACGGCAGCCCCGAGGAACCGGCGCGAGTGCAGGGAGTACAAATCCCGGCCCACGGCGTCTTCTTCCGTAGCTGCCGGGAGCAACTCCATCGTGAGGAACTCTGCGAAGTAACCGTATGCGGCCTTCGCCCGCTCCGCGCCATTGGAAAGCGCAGCGCGTAGAGAATCGGATACGTCACCAACGGGAGCAGCAGAGACGAGGCGGGCGAAATACCCCTCCCCCTGAAGATAGTCGCTCAAGGTCTCCGCAACGATCTGCGCCTGCCGGCGAGCGGGGGTGTTGCCCGCCGCGATCCCGGCCCGAAGCGTTTCGACGTACCCGTCCATCGCTGCCGGCACGTTCGCGAGCCGGTCGGCGATAATCTCCCAGTCCTGCGCCGATTCCTTCGGCAGCATATCGAAGCTCATGCGGATGTTTTGCGAGGGGCTCGCGAGGTTATTCAGGTCCCGCTCGGCGGCGTGGGCGTCAAGGAAGTCCAGTCCAAGGTCGAGTTCACGGAGGAGGTCGGTCTTCGTCACCCAGTCCACGTCATCAGTTGGCTCGAGGTTGGTAAGTTCCGAGCGTGTGCGCGAGAGCACCTCGCGCTCGGCCTCCTGGCCCCGGGGGGAGAGGTCAGCGAATTTCGTTTTATCGCCGTCAAGGCCGAGGTAGATCGCGATCTCCGGATCTAGCTCAGCCATTTCGGCGACGAAACCCTCAGCCAGGGCGTCAATCGGGGTGGGCGTGCGTTCAGTCATGGCTCAACCTCGAACTCGTGGGCGGAAAGTGGTGGTCCGAGAAAATGCTACCGCGGTTGGCAAGGGGGCTGCCCGATGGGAGTGGAAACCTCGGATCAGAAAAAGTTTGCGCGCGGGCATCGAAGGGGAGTTGACTCGTGCTCATGTCTACTACCCTTCCTGCGCCGTACACCTTCACCGCTCTCGATGAGGATGACCGCCGCGAGGTGACCGCGCTGGATACGCTGATATTTCCCGATCCGCGTTCCCTCGATGACCTGCTCACCGCTCCGGACTCGTTGGAATGGGAGCGGATGTGGGGTATCCGCGACGGCGAGGAGCTCGCCGCCATCCACGGCACACACTCGCTCGCCCGCTACCCTGTTCCGGGCGGGCACACCCGGTGCGGCTGGCTCACCTGGGTCGGGGTACATCCGGGACACCGCCGGCGGGGGCTGCTGCGCGCGATGATCGCGCACCACTTGCAGGAGTGCCGCGACCGGGGCGAGGTGGTATCCGGGTTAGTCGCTGCTGAACCCGCGATCTACGGCCGCTTCGGATACGGCCTGGCCGCGCGGCACACCGAGCTCAACATCCCCCGCGGGTCGGTGCTGCGCCCCGTACCCGGCTCGAAGGATATCGGCATCCGGATCGCCGACTACTCAACCGAAAAGCACGGCGAGCTCATCTCCGAGCTGCATCGGCGCAGCGGCGATGTGGGGCTCGGCCGGCCCGGTTGGGCGACGTGGGAAACGCCCGGCCTGAAGGCGAGTCGGACCACGCTCACGCCTGCGCTCGCCTACGGCAAGGAATCGCTACGGATCCTCCTTGCCACCACCGGCGAGCAGGTCGTGGGCTACGCGACCTTTCGGCGCACCCTCACGTGGCAGCCCACAGGTCCCGACGGCACCGTGCAGGTTTTGGATTTCGCTGCCCTTGGCCCCGCCGCGACACACCGGATGTGGAGCGTGCTGCTGGATCTGGACCTCATGACGGAAGTGGCTACCCCGATGCTCGCCCTCGACGACCCGCTATTGGAGCTTCTCGTCGACATCCGCAAAGCCTCCGCGCGGATCCAAGACAATTCCTGGCTGCGAATCATCGATTTGCCGGGAGCGCTGCAGGCGCGGAAACTGGCGGGCGCCCTCGACGTCGTCGTCGAAGTCTCCGATTCTCTCGTGCCAAGCAACTCCGGGCGCTGGCGAATCGCGGGCAAGCCGTGGGAACACCCGGAGGTGGTCGCGACCGACCGCCCCGCGGACGTCGCCGTGGACATTCGGGAACTATCCGCCGTCTACCTCGGCGGTGCTAGTCTCCTCCAGTCCCTCCACGCAGGCCTGGGCACCATTCACAACGCCCGTGCCGCGGCGGACCTCGCGGTTGCCCTCTCCTGGCCCATCGCGCCGGTCGTCAACTGGATTTTCTAGGCCGACGCGTGCGCCAACTCACGGGCGAGCGCGCCACTGACGGCACGGGCGAGGCCGGTGAGCTGCGCTGAGTGCTCCTCCCACTGCGCCCGACCAACCTCGAGGTCGGCCCCTTCTTCACGGTTGAGCCACTCGGAAAAGGTCTCCGCGTCGGCCTCGGGATGGAACTGCACCCCGATCGCGCTGCCGAGCCGGAACGCCTGGTACGGATATTGCTGGGAGGCGGCGAGCCAGGTTGCTCCCTCGGGCAGGTCGGTGATCGCGTCGTCGTGCATGCTGACCGTGTAGAAATCCCGGCCGAATTCTTCGACGACGGCGCCCAGCACCGAGTCCTGTTCCGCCCCCGGGCGCGTGCGCACCGTAATAATGCCGCGCTCCGGGCCCGCCGGTGCGCTCACCTCCACCCTGCCGCCGTGGGCTACCGCGAGGAGTTGCGCCCCGAGGCAGATGCCCACGGTAGGCACGTGCGCCGTCGTCGCCGACCTCAGCAGTTCGGCGACGGGTGCGAGGGCGGGATCGTAGGCGTTTTGCCGCCCGCCCAAGACGACGAGGGCCTCGACGCCGGCGAGGTCTGGCAGCGGCTGCCCCTCGTCGAAGCGGACGAGACGCGCATCTGGGAGGAGGGCGGCGAACTGCCCCGCGGGAACGCGGGAATCGAGTTGGATGATCGAGATAGGCACGTAGGCACGATACTTCACGAACCTGAAAAATCGCCAAGCGGCGCCATTGCGAGCGTGAGCACACTACTGTTGAGTCATGGTTCGCCCTACGTATGTATTAGTTGACGGCGAGAATATCGACGCCACGCTCGGGCTCAGCGTGCTCGGCCACCGGCCGAGTCCGGACGAGCGGCCTCGGTGGGATCGCATTACTGAGTTTGCTGCCCGCCTGTGGAATCAGGACGTTCGAGCGCTGTTCTTCTTGAACGCATCCACCGGGCAGATGCCGATGTCGTTCGTCCAGGCGCTGCTCGCGCTCGACTACCACCCGATCCCGCTCTCGGGGCCGAAGGACGTCCCCGTCGTCGACGTCGGGATCCAAAAAACCCTCGAGGCGCTCGATGGCCGGCCCGGCGACATCCTGCTCGCGAGCCACGACGGCGATTTCGTGGAACAGGTGGAAGCGCTGCTGGGCACGGACCGGCGGGTGGGCGTGCTGTGTTTCCGAGAGTTCGTTTCCGCGAAGCTTTCCGAACTCGCCGAACGGGGGCTGCGGATGTACGACCTGGAGGACGATGTGCGCGCGTTCAATGCGCCGCTGCCCCGGGTGCGCATCATCGACCTGGCGAGTTTCGACCCGACGCGTTACTTGTGAGCCTCGGCGCGGGAGCACGGGTGACAAACCGCGACGACATCTTCACCAAATACTCAGGGAACTCACAGCCAAGGCGCGCACACTACAGGTATGAGTGAGGCAAAACTTCTCGTTGTTGACGATGAACCGAACATCCGTGAACTGCTCGCCGCGTCCCTGCGGTTCAACGGCTTCGAGGTGGAGACGGTGGCCGACGGCCAAAGTGCGCTGCGCCGGGCCATGGAGATCTCCCCCGACCTCATCGTGCTTGACGTGATGCTGCCGGACCTCGACGGTTTCAGTGTCACTCGGCGCTTGCGCGAGCAGGGGAAACACATCCCCGTGCTGTTCCTCACCGCGCGCGATGACACCGCCGATAAGATCGCCGGGCTCACGGTGGGCGGCGACGACTACGTCACCAAACCCTTCAGCCTCGACGAGGTCATCGCCCGCATCCGCGCGGTGCTGCGCCGGGCGAGCGGGGGCAGCGACGAGGAATCCATCCTGCGCGTAGCCGACCTGAGCCTCGATGACGATGCGCACGAGGTCCGCCGCGGGGGTGAGCTCATCGAGCTCTCCCCCACCGAGTTCGCCCTGCTGCGCTACCTCATGCTCAATGCGGGCCGGGTCCTTTCCAAGGCGCAGATCCTCGACCACGTCTGGGAATACGACTGGGGTGGGGACGGCGCGATCGTGGAATCGTACATCTCCTACCTGCGCCGCAAGGTTGATACCCCGTTCGCTCCCGATTCCCCGCGGCTCATCCACACCAAACGCGGGGTGGGATACGTGCTCCGCGAGCAATGATCTCCGCTTGGCCGCTGCGCACGAAGCTCACCCTCATCACCGGTGCGCTGCTCGTTGCGGCGCTGCTCACCTCCTCCGGCGCCGCGGTCATGCTCCTTCGCGAGTCACTCCTGACTGAACTGGATCGGCAGATCGCCGACGCCGCCGGCCCGATGACGAATTCTGCGCTCACCCCGTGGGAGGAGTACCAGCCCTCACGGGTACGCCCCACCGACTACTACTTCTCCATCTGGGATTCCGATGGCGATCTCATCACCGCCTCCACCGCCACGACCGTGGGCGGGTCGGTCCCCCGGCTTCCGCAGTTCACGCACGTGCGCGCCCTCGCGGAATCGGACCATTTCGCAGCAGTTCCCTCCACGGGGGAATCGGTGCAACAGTGGCGGATCGGGGCGTTCCCCATCCAGGAGTCAGGTTCGACCGAGACCCTTGGATACGCCGTCGTCGCGTTGCCGATGACGGCGCTGAAACGCACCGTGGCGATGATGACCCGCACGGTCGTGCTCGTGGGTGTTGCCGTCGTTTTCCTCGCCGGGATTCTCGGCGGGCTCGCCGTCGACCGCTCCCTTCGGGATCTTCGCCGCGTGCAGAACGCCGCGCACGCCGTCGCCTCCGGTGACCTCTCCCGTCGGGTCGCGGTCCGCTCCCCCCGCACCGAGGTGGGCCAGCTCGGTGAATCCTTCAACTCCATGGTCGCGGCGCTGGAAGAAGCCTTCGCCGAACGTGAGGCCGCGGGGGAACGAATGCGCCGGTTCGTCTCGGATGCCTCCCACGAACTGCGCACCCCGCTCGCTTCGATCCGCGGCTACGGGGAGCTCTACCGGATGGGCGCCGTGCCCGAAGAGGAGGTGCCCGCCACGATGGCACGCATCGAATCCGAGGCCCGTCGGATGGGGGTCCTCGTTTCCGACCTGCTCGCACTCGCCCGACTCGACGAGAAGCCGCCCTTGGAAATGGTGCCGGTGGACCTTCGTGCGCTTGCAAGCGACGCACTCACCGACCTCGGAGCGCTCGACCCCACACGGCCCACCGCACTCGTGGCCCCGGAACCGGTCGTCGCGTGGGGGGATACCAACCGAATCCGGCAGGTACTCATGAACCTCGTCGGCAACGCCGCGAACCATACCCCCAAGGGCACGCCAGTGGAGATCGAGGTCCGCGCCGGGGCCGAGCACGCCGTCGTCAAGGTCCGCGACCACGGCCCCGGGATTCCTGCCGACGAATCCGAGCGCATCTTCGAACGCTTCTACCGGCCCGATTCCTCCCGCGCCCGTTCCCTGGGAGGCACAGGTCTCGGGCTCGCCATCGTCGCAGGGATCATGACCGCCCACGGCGGCAGCGCCTACTACGAACCTACTCCCGGCGGCGGGGCGACGATCGTCATCACGCTTCCACTTGCGCCGCCGTCCGAGTGATCCACACCCGCTGACCCGGGAGCAGCTCGGCGGCGACGTCCACGTCACATCCCAGCGTGACGAACCGGTTCCCGACCGACGCGCGCAGGAGGGACCGCGCCCCGGAGACCTCGATGAGTTCGACGGTTGCTGACCAACCCGGGCGGCGGTTCCCGCTGCGACCGAGCGCCAATTCCTCCGGCCCGAGGTGCAACAATTCGCCGGTGCGGGGATCGGGCAGCACGTTCACCCCGGTGAGGGTGGCGCCAAAAGCGGAGGTGGGCCGGGCGAGGAAGTCCGCAACGGCCCGCTCCTCGGCCACTTTCCCGCCCTCGATGACGACGACGCGTTCAGCCAGGCCGACGACGTCGAGAACGTCGTGGGTCACGACGACGGCGGTCACGTGGGTACGTGCGATCTCCTGGGCAAGGATGCGCCGGATGTGGGGAGCGGTCGCAACGTCGAGAGCAGCCATCGGTTCGTCGAGGAGGAGCACGGCCGGTTCGGTCGCGAGCGCGCGGGCGAGGGCGACCCGTTGCTGTTGCCCGCCGGAAAGCCCCGCGGGGCGGCGCTGCTCCGTGGTTGCCATGCCCACGTGCGTGAGGAGTTCGCGTGCGTGGGCCTGGGCCGCCGCCTTCTTCACGCCCCGGCTGCGCGGGCCGAACGCGACATTCTCCAGCACGCTCAAGTGGGGGAACAACAACGGACGTTGACCCAGCACCCCCACGTGGCGCCGATGAGGCGGGACCACGCGGTCGGGGGTCGAAAGCTCCTCGCCGCCGATGGTGACCCTGCCGCTGCGGGGGCGAAGATTCCCGGCGATGAGATTGACCAGCGTGGATTTCCCTGCCGCGTTCGGCCCCACGACCGCGAGGGCCGCCCCCGGCTCCGCCTCGAGTCGGGCATCAAGTTGGAAACCGGGCCGCGAGAATTGCACGTCAACGGCGAGGTGCTTGCCGCGCGGCACGGCAGCGGGACCGGGAACCTCCGGGCCGGGAACACCTTCATCAGGGCGCGGCTCGTCGGCCCGGCCCGCGCCGACGATGGCCGCGGAGCTGCCCCGGGCGACGGGAAAGATGAGCAGCACCGCGAGCGCGGTCGCGATGAGGAGCACGGACAGCGCCATCGCGGCTTGCCGGGAGGTGCCCACTCCGTTGAACGCGGTGTAGATCGCCATCGGAATGGTTTGGGTCACCCCGGGCTGGTTGCCCGCGAGTAACGCGGTCGCGCCGAACTCCCCCACGCTGCGGGCAAACGCCAGCACGATCCCCGCGAGCAGGCCGGGCATGATGAGCGGCAGGGTGATCCGGGTGAGGATCCGGGCCCGCCCGGCGCCCAAACCCGCAGCAACCTCTTCGTACTCGGTGCCCGCCGCTCGGAGCGCGCCTTCAACCGAGATGACGAGGAACGGCATCGCGACGAAGGTTTGGGCAACGACGACGGCCGCGGGTGTGAAGGGCACGGTGATCCCCAGGCCCTCGAGCCACGGCCCGATCATCCCCGTGCGGCCCAGCACCGCGAGCAGGGCCACGCCGCCCACCAGCGGCGGCAGGACCAGCGGCAGCGTCACGATGGTGCGCAGCACGACTCCCAGGGGCGCGGGGGCCCGGGCGATGACGAGCGCGAGTGGGACGCCGAACACGACGCACAGCACGACCGCGAGCAGGGCACATTTGGTTGAAAGGGTCAGCGCGGCGAACGTCGAGGGTTCGGAGATGTCACTCCAAAACGTTGCCCAATGCACCCGGGGCAGGAGCGCGAGCAGCGGCACGACGACGATCGCCAGCCCGGCGAGCGCGGGGGCGTACACCCACCGCGGCACCTGCCTGCGCGCGGTCACGGTTGCCCGAACCCGTAGGATCCGAGCACGCTCCTGCCCCGTTCGGAGAGAACGAACTCGACGAATTCCGCGCCGAGCCGGGACTCGGAGGTCGTACCGATCGGGTAGGTGTTGACGATCTGGGCGGCCCTCGGGGAGACACCACGCAGCTCCGGGCGGGCCGCGACGTCGGTGCTGTAGATGAACCCGGCGTCAACCTCCCCCGCCGAGACCCGGTTGGCTACGGCGGTAACGCTTTGTTCCTCGCTGATGGGGTCGGCGGTGAGGCCCGCCGCCTCGAAGAGCTGGGCGGTGGCATCACCGCACGGAACCTGGACCGCGCAGATCGCGTAATCGAGGTCGAGTACGTCGGGGAGGTCGGAGATGCCGTGCGGGTCATCTTCTGGCACCGCGATGACGAGCTCGTTCGTCGCGAAGAGCGCCGGCTCAGCGGTCATCACCTCCGCCGCCACGGCGTCCGCCATCGTGGGTTGATTCGCCGTCGCGAGCACGTCGGCCTCCGCCCCTTCCTCGAGCTGGGTCACGAGCGTGGCGGAACCGTCATAGATCGCCGGCGCAATGGCGACCTCCGGATGCTCCTCACCGAATTGCGCGAGGAGGTCATCGAAGGCCTCCTGCAACGACGCCGCGGCGAAAACCGTGAGTTCCTCGCTGCCGTGTGGTTCCTCGCCGCCCGCGGGCGCGCCGCCGTCCACTCCGGTGCCCGCGCCTGCGCACGCGGCTAGCCCGAGCAGCGCGAGCGCACTCGCCAGCGCAGGCAGGTAGTGTTGGGCTCTCACGGGGCATCCACGATGACGTTGGTTGATTTGATGACGGCGGTGACGACGGACCCCACCTCGAGGTTCAAGTCCTCCACTGCCTCCGTAGACAGCAGGGAGACGAGCCGGTACGGCCCGCACTGGAGGTCCACTTGCGACATCACCGCATCGCTCTTGATCGCCGTGACGAGACCCTCGAGGTGGTTCCGGGCGCTAGAGTGGTGGACGCTTCCAGGTTGGTCGGCGAGCTCTTTGGCCCAGGCGGCGAGCTCCGCCCCGTTGACGACGGCCCGGCCGGCCTCGTCCTTGAGTGCGCTGAGTTTGCCCGAGTCGACCCACCGGCGCACGGTATCGTCGGAGACCCCCATGAGGCTCGCCGCTCGGCTGATCCGATACTGCGTCACTTTCCCTCTCCCTGCTCCGCTTCTGCGCGATTATGCTCAAATTCTATACGCCTTTGCGACTCGACATGTCCACTCTTCGGCGGTGGCGTAGATTTGAGGCATGAACAACGGCGTAGCACTCATCACTGGCGGCGGATCCGGGCTCGGGGAGGAGACGGCACGGCATCTTGCCGCTCGCGGGCTCCACCCCGCGATCATCGATCTCCCCTCATCCGGCGGCAAGGAGGTTGCCGCGGAGCTCTCGGGCAGTTTCCACCCCGCCGACGTGCGCTCCGAGGAACTTGCGGCAGCGGTGGACGAGGCCGCTTCGAACGGTCCGGTGCGGGCGCTCGTCACGTGTGCGGGGGTCGCGACCCCTGGGCGGCTGTTTCCACGCGAGGGGGTGGCGGACCTCGATCACTTCGCCCGGGTGATCGAGGTGAACCTGCTCGGCACGATCAACGCGGTGCGCTTGGTCGCACCGTTGATGGGGTCTAACGGCCTCGAAGCCGGCGACCGCGGGGTGATCGTGATGACCGCCTCCGTCGCCGCGTACGATGGCCAGATTGGTCAGGCCGCGTACGCCGCGAGCAAGGGCGGGGTCGCAGCCCTGACCCTGCCGGCCGCCCGCGAACTCGCGCGCAACGCCATCCGGGTGATGACGATCGCCCCCGGCACGTTCGGTACCCCCATGCTCCGCGGGCTCAGCCCGGAGGTACAAAGCGCGCTCGCTGCCCAGATTCCCCACCCGCAACGGCTCGGGGAGCCCGCAGAGTTCGCCTCGCTCGTCGGGCACATTCTCGATAACGGGATGCTCAACGGGGAAGTCATTCGCCTCGACGGCGCCCTACGCATGCCGCCGAAATAGGCCTCGCGGCGAAGTAGGCTGGAGGCATGACCGTCCTTCCCCCGCTCGTGGAGCCTGCCGGGCCGCTCACGGAGGCAGAGTTCGCCCGCTACTCCCGGCACGTGCTGCTGCCGGAGGTGGGCGAGATCGGCCAACGCCGACTCAAGGCGGCGCGGGTGCTCGTGATCGGGGCCGGCGGCCTCGGTGCCCCGGCGCTGCAATACCTCGCTGCCGCGGGCGTCGGCATCATCGGTGTCATCGATGACGACGTTGTTGACGAGACGAATCTGCAACGGCAGGTCATTCACGGTACCGGGGATATCGGGGACCACAAGGTCGACTCCGCCATCCGCTCGATCGTGGAACTCAACCCGTTAGTTGAGGTCATCGGGCACCGGCGGCGGTTGACCCCGCAGAACGCCCCGGAACTTTTCTCCCAGTACGATCTCGTGCTCGATGGCACGGATAATTTTCCCACGCGCTATCTCACGTGCGACGCCGCTTCTGCGGTGAACGTTCCCGTCCTGTGGGCATCCGTGCTGGGATTCGATGCCCAGGTGAGTCTGTTCTGGGCCGACCCTCCCGCCGGGGAGGGCGTGACGTTGCGTGATGTGTTCCCGGCTCCGCCGGCGCCCGGTTCCGTTCCCTCGTGCTCCCAGGCGGGCGTCGTCGGCGCGATGGTCGGTCAGATCGGCTCGTTGATGGCGGCGGAGGCGGTGAAAATCATCATCGGCGCCGGCGAGTCCCTCCTGGGTCGGGTGATCGTTTTCAATCAGCTCCGCACCACTTGGGCCGCCGTGCCGATCCGGCCCCGCACGGCGAGCGCCCGGAACCAGGCGGCGCGCCCCACCCCCGCGCCCGCGCCACCGGCCCCAGCAGCACCGGGCGTCAACTACATTGACGAGACGCAGGTCGACGAGACGCTCGCGGGTGCTGCCCTCGTCGACGTGCGGGAGGACGATGAGGTGAGCGCGGGGATGCTCCCGGGGGCGAAACATATTCCGCTCGCGCTCATCCTCACCGAGCGTGGCCGCGATGGGCTCGATCCCGCCACCCCGGTGGTGCTCTACTGCGCGCAGGGGCCCCGGGCCGAACGTGCCGCACAGGAACTCACCTCGTGCGGTTTCACCACCTACGTCCTTTCCGGCGGCTACACGGCGTGGGATGCAAGACTTCGAAGCAACCCGATGGAGGGCGCAGGATGAAGAACGTTGACGACTACCTGGCTGAGCTGCTCGCTCACCAGCCCCTCCTGGCCCCCGTGAGCCTCCCGCTGTCGGAGGCGCTGGGCGCGGTGACGGCGAGGCCGGTACGGGCCAAGCACCCGATCCCGCTCTTCGATAACTCCTCGATGGATGGCTACGCGGTGTACGCGAGCGACATCGCCGGTGCCAGCAGTTCCCGCCCGAGCACCCTCCCGGTCATCGGCGACATCCCCGCGGGCGCGACGACGCAGCTTCATGTCCCCCCGGGAAGCGCCGCCCGGATCATGACGGGCGCGCCCATGCCTGCGGGAGCGGACGCGATCGTGCCGGTGGAACAAACCGACGGCGGCACCGAGACCGTCCACATTATTGGCCACGGCGGCGATTTCATTCGCCGGGCGGGTGCCGACGTCGCCGCGGGCGAGGAGATCATCGGCGAAGGGGTGCGCCTGACCCCGCGACACATCGCCTCGGCGGCATCGGCGGGGCACGGTGATGTACTCGTGCGGCCGCGGCCACGGGTCGCGGTGATTGCCACGGGCTCGGAGCTTCGGGACCCCGGTGAAGCGGTGGAGTTCGGGCAGATCCCCAACTCCAATTCCGCGCTCATTGCCGCCTCGCTCGCGGGCGAGGCCGAGGCGATGGATCTCGGTACCGTCCCGGATGATCCTGACGCCCTGAAGCAGGCACTCGCCGGGGTTGAGGCGGATGCCGTCATTCTCACTGGGGGCGTGAGCGTGGGCGCCTACGACGTGGTCAAGGAGCTCCTCGCCGCTGAACCGGGCATGTGGTTCGGCCCCGTGGCGATGCAGCCGGGGAAACCGCAGGGGTTCGGCTCCTATCGCGGGATGAGCGTTTTCACGCTTCCAGGAAACCCGGTGAGCGTGTACGTTTCCCTGCACGTGCTCGTACGTCCGGCGCTTACTCGGATGTCGGGGGGCGTCGACGTCACGCCCCGGTTCATCCCGGCCCGCGCCGCTGCGGGGTGGCGCTGCCCGCCGGGGCGAGTGCAGTTCATTCCCGTGCGCGTGAGCGGGACCGAGGGCGGTGTGGTCGAGGTGGAGCCGGCAAGCGCCGGCGGTTCCGGGTCCCACCTGATCGGAACCCTTGCGCGTGCGGAAGGTCTAGTACGGGTCCCCGCGGACGTCGATGAGGTTCGGCGGGGCGATTCCGTGTGGTTCTGGGAGGAACGATGAGTTTTACGCATCTCGATGCCGCGGGCAACGCGCGGATGGTCGACGTCGCCGAAAAGACCCCGACGATCCGTTCCGCTACCGCCTCCGCGCACGTCGCCTGTGCCCCCGCCGTGGTCGCGGCGCTGCGGGATCAGAGCGTGCCGAAGGGGGACGTGTTAGCGGTCTCGCGGATCGCTGGGATCGCCGGGGCCAAGCACACCGCCACGCTGCTGCCGCTCGCGCACGTCATCGGCGTGCACGGGGCGGCCGTGGATCTGGAGATCGTTGACGGCGGGGTCGACATCGTTGCCACTGTTCGCACGGCCGACCGCACGGGGGTGGAGATGGAGGCGCTCACGGCCGCCTCGATCGCCGCGCTCAGCGTCGTGGACATGGTCAAGGGGATGGACAAGGGCACCGAGATCACTCACGTGCGGATTGAGAAGAAAACCGGTGGAAAGTCGGGCGATTGGCACCGAGAGGAACGCTAGCGCACCAGCTGCTCCTCAACGGGATGCTTCTCGTCTGACTCCGCAGCTATTGGGCCACTTTCTTCAGGCTCTATCGGCCTGAAGGCCCTCTCCGGTGAATGCTTTCCAGAGCGGGCCGCTGCCCAAGAGCTGCTGAGCAAGCGGGAAAACCTTGCCCAGGTCACGTCACGAATGAAAATTGCGTCGATGGCAATCATCGCTAGTGAGAACCATGGCAGGCCCATCAGCACCGCGATTCCCACGTGGAACGAACCGATCCCGAACAGCGCGACGATCCTCGTAGGTCTCCTCAGCAGCATCATCGGGAAACACATCTGCAAAATGATCGAGCTCCAGGAGATGACGGCAACCATCGGTCCCCAGGCGGTAAAAAGCTCGCTCAGCTCGGGCCACGGGCCAAAGCGTTGGGTTTGCAGAGGGCTGTAGATCGCATACCCATGCTGCCATGGTGCCCCACCCGCCTTGTATAACGCCCCGGAGGCATAGACGAAGCAGACGTGTGTAGCAACCGCAACAATCGCCAGGTTGTGAAAGAGATTGCTGAACCACGAGGGCATGACGGCTCCCCCGTTCAGCGCACGTTTCCATGCGGGGCCGGTTTTTGCTTCCGAGCGCGCTCGGCGCTTGGCATCGAGCGACCAGTGGGCAGCGGTGTCGGCGAAAAGAAGAGTCAACAGGGTAATGCGATACATGTTGTCGCCCTGGTCGCCTAGTGCATCATTCACCTCAATATAGGAGACCCATGCAACAAAAAATATCGGCAACGTCACCCTAGTGCGCCAACCCAGGGTCACGATGATTGCGAGCCCAGCGAGCCCTAGCGTTGCTACGGTCAACCACACATCGTGCAGGGCCAGTTTATGGAAAAGACTGAAAATCCATATCTGAGGAAAGTCGCTCACTGGTTCGGCTGCTTCGCCGTTCCACGCTGAGCCGCTGCCAAATGCATAGTATCGGGTACGAAAGTTGGTCGCGAGCAACCCCAAGCCGGTCAGCCCGAGGAGGATCCTCGTGACGGCTAGGCCATAACGCGCTCGTTTGGCATCGAGGAGCCAGCGCTCGATGAACGAAATCGTGTCATCTATGCCCCTGCCCACCAGGGCAGCGAAAGCTCCCAACAGGCTTCCCACTAGGGTACCCACAGCACCGATCACACCGCGGGAAGGACGTCCGTTCGAAGTTTCGTTGTTCATTGGCTGGATTCCTCCACGCCCTTGAGAAAGATCTCTGCAAACTTGTCCCTCGACTGCCCAGGCTCCTCAACGAGCCCCCGCCAACCAATCGGTACAGCCTGAACCTCGGGGCGTTTGGCATCAGGATCATGGCGCTGATCGAACGGGATTACATTTTGTCGACTCGCTGCGAACTGCACCTGAGTAACATCGTTCCCCCACATCGCGTAGGCAACCTGAGTTGAATACGCGGTGATGAGACGTTCCATGGCCATATAATTTGTGACCTTCGCATCGTCGCTGTGTTCTCGCAGTGCAGCTTCCATGCGGTCGCGCCAGTCATCTCCGTTGTAGTAGCCGAGGGCGACGACGTCTTTCTGCTCCTGATCAAGTTTGTCGTAAGCGCCCTTGAACCTCGATGCCAGGTCATTGGCAGTCATCGCTGCCCGCGGAGGGAAGAGGTTATGCATGTGCATCGTAAGCTCGGCAGCTGTAGCATCGACCCACTCCGTCTCGTGAGCCTCTCCATCTGTAGTTACTACCGCACGAATTTGTAGCCGATAGTCACCATTAATGGGTTCTGGTGCAAATACACTCCAGCTCTGACCAAACATGGGAATCATGTAGCTTTGCAACGCATTCCCTGGGACTACATCTCGTAGCGGAGAGGATGGCGCGATCCAGAGAAACGTCGCAAATACATGAAACGCAGTGAAGAGAACAGCAACAAGCGTGACCGTGCGTTTCACCGCACCAAGCCTTCTACGCGCTACGGGTTGCGCCGCCTCCTCGTGATCGGAGGCGTCCTGATGTAACTTCATGGGCTCTTTCCATGCCGAGTTTCCTCGGCGAGATTGTGTCGGCAGACGAATGAGGTTCGGCCCCGCCTTTCATAGCAGGGCCGAACCTCATCCAGTCACCAGTTCGGCATGCTCCGGTTAACTTTGCAGTTTCTTCCGGCGCGTGACCACCAAAGCGGTTGCTCCAAGGAGCAGAAGTACTGCTGCCCCAAGAACTGCCGCAGTGTTACCGCTGGCTCCCGTGCTCGGCAGCGCTCCCGCGCCACCACCACTGGAGTCGGACGAACCGCTGCTCACCGAGCTATCACTCGATGCGGAAGCCCCGCTCTCGTCCGGGTCGCCTTCGTCGCTGGCATCACCATCAACATCAGTGTCACCCTCGTCGCTGGCGTCACCATCAACATCAGTGTCACCTTCATCGCTGGCATCACCGTCATCATCGGAATCTGCATCCGCAGAAGCAGAAGCCGACGCATCCGTCGAGGCATCCGCGATCGCCGCAGCCTCAGAGGCAGCCGCAACATTCGCATCCGAAGCAGCCGATGAATCAGCGTTCGTGTCATCGTCACCTTCAGCCGACGCCGCCGCATTCGCAGCAGCCGCTGCAGAAGCGTTCGCCTCCGAGCTGGCATCAGTTGAGGCATCCGAAGACGCATCCTCATCCGCCGCAGCCTGCGCCGCCGCAGCAGCATCCACATCCGCAGCAGCAGAAGCCGACGTATCCGCA